>JBALVT010000009.1:0-50963 GCA_036961345.1 Halioglobus sp. | reverse complement strand
ACCTCGCGCAAAAATGCAAACAAATTCTCGCGTAGCCCCTGGGTTCCAAGCTCGATAAACGTTGTAATCGCTTGTAATATTCCGGCCCGGTCATAAGAACCTTCGCCACCGGGTAACCCGGCAATGATATTTTTTTCCAGCAACTGCTGCTCTTCCTGGGACATCTCATCAACACGCACCTTGGCCCTGGCAAGTACTTCGGGGGAATAATCCTGCTGGGCATTTTCTCGACACAAGAGAAAAACGTCATAGGCGGCAAAATCGGTCATTTCGAAACGCAAAGCCCTGGCGGAATTCGGGAGCTCATAGAGCAGATTTGTTCTGGTCCAATCGACCACGGGCATAAAGTTGTAACAAACCACCTCGACACCGGCTTGTCCAAGATTGCGCAGCGAAATTTTGTAGTTTTCGATATGCGCCAAAAAGTCACCGCTGCGCGTTTTGATATCATTGTGAACAGGCACGCTCTCGACAACACTCCAGCTCAATCCGTTGCGTTCAATATCTGCTTTACGCTCTAAAACGTCTTCGAGACCCCAGGGCTTACCGGTTGGGATATGTGCGAGCGAGGTGACAACCCCCTGCGCTCCGGCTTGAATAATCTGCTCGAGGCTAATAGGGTCATGCGGGCCAAACCAGCGCCAGGTCTCTTTCATGGGTGTTTCCAGTGTTGTGTAAGACAGATAATATGGACAAAAATTGCAATTTTGGTCTTACCACTTGACCAATATAACACCCCGCAGCTGACGTTTCCATGAACACTGGTATAGAAAAGTAAACACGCTATAGACACGCGGTCAGATAGAATAGCTTGCGCACATCCACTTTTTCAGTTTCTGGAGCCACAACGTGAAGATCGGAATTTGCCTGCCCTATATGAAAGAAGGCCTCACACGTGAGGATTATTTTCGCTGGTTTCGAGCCGTGGATGAGGGCCCGTTTCACAGTATCTCCTGCGGCGAGCGCGTGCACGGCCCAACCTTTGATATGCGCGTAGTGCTGGCCGCGGCTGCGGCGGCCACATCGCGAGTAGAAATAACACCTACGCTTTATGTGTTACCGATGCACAGTGCTGTGAGGGTGGCAAAGGAAATCGCAACACTTGATATTCTTTCCGGCAATAGGGTTAACAAGGTGGCTGTGGGTTACGGGGGGCGCGAAAAAGACTACCAGGCGCTAGAGGCGACTTACGCGGGACGTTACCAGCGCATGGACCAGCAGGTGCACACATTGCGACAGGTATGGTCACAGGAGGAAATCATTCCCGGTGGCGGCCCGATTGGACCACAAACCTCAAGAAAAAACGGCCCTCAACTCCTGGCCGGCGCCATGGGCCCCAAAAGCATCGCACGCTGTGCCGCCTGGGCTGATGGGCTCTATGCCTGGTCGGGCAATGGAGAACAGGACGAATTAAAGCGTACTTTCGCTATGGCAGATGACGCATGGGATCGCGCCGGGCGAGAGTCAATACCCTATCGCCTGGGAGGGTTCTGGTACACCCTGGCAGATAATGGCCAACAGAAACTCTACGACTACGTCTACGAATACCTGGATATCGCCGGCCATGAAATCGCCACCATGATGGCCGAATCAGTACATCGAAGCAGTCCAGATGCCGTGAAAGAAGCACTGGATAACGCTCAAGCCGCGGGCGCTGAGGAAGTCTTTATGGTACCTGCCACCGCTGAAATCGCCGAAATCGAAAGGCTTTGCGAGATCATTGCAGCCCGCTAAAACCTAGCTGAAATCACCATCTGCCAGGAACGCCTCGCGCACCTTGAGCTTATGTAATTTTCCGCTGGCGTTTTGCGCCAAGGGCTCCTTAGAAAAACGAATGTTCTTGGGCACTTTATAACTGGCCAGCCGTGATTTGAGGTAGGCCCGCAGATCTTCCTCAGACAGAGACTCACCCTCAACCAGATAAAGTACCATAGCCAGTTCTTCGCCCATGGCTTCATCGGGCACGCCAAATACAACGTTTTCCTTTACTTGTGATATCTCATATACCGCCTGTTCTATCTCGCCGGGGTAGATGTTTTCGCCACCGCGAATAACGATTTCTTTTAACCTGCCCGTGATATGCAAAAACCCGTCTTCGTCTATTCGACCGATGTCTCCGGTCTTCATCCAGCGTTCATCGTCGAATGTCTCTGCATTGGCTTCCGGCTTTTGCCAGTAACCCTGGGTACAGCACACGCTGTAGATTTCCATTTCGCCACCATGCACACTGGCGCCGTCTTCACTCTCGACATCAAGAAACCGTAAATCGACGATAGGCGAGACCAGGCCTGCACTACCGGGACTAAGATCGAAAACACCGCCACTCATTGTGGACCCTACTGCCAGGGTTTCGGTCATTCCCCACCCCGCAGATCGGCTTGGATTGCCACATTTTTCTCGGATCAAGTCTGGTAGACCGGCGGGAGTTGCCGCGCCTGCAGCGGCAACCCTGATTAACGAGCTGGTTTCATAATCGTCAAATTTGGGGTGGCGCAAGAGGTCTTGTATAACTGCGGGAACACTGGAGACACCCGTAATTTTCTCTTCCTGAATCAACTCCAGCGCTTTTTCCGTGTCCCATTTATACATCATGACGGCTTTGTGACCCATTTGCAGAGGCATCAAAAACCCCGACAACAGCCCTGTTGCGTGAAACAGAGGAACGGTTAAAAGTGGTGTCTCGCGTTCGGCCCCACCGCGATATTCACGGGCGCCTTCAAGTTCCATGAGCAAGTAGCCCAGATAAAACATATTCATCAGTGATTGGCAAAGGGCGATATGCCGATGTAAAACGCCTTTCGGAAAACCCGTTGAACCCGAGGTATAAAGAATTACGCAGCTGTCGGTGGATTCTACGTTTGGAACCTCATATTCTCGCCCTTTACCCGCCTCCAGGCAATCGGAAAACCTTCGAACAGGGCCGTTGCAAAGTTGGTCCGCAGGAGCCTCAGCCAACACTACCGTGATACCAAGTTCTTCGAGCGAATCTTCAATCAAACCCAGACGTGCCGGGTCACAGACCAAAATACTACTGTCTGAATCTTTCAGGGCATATACCAGCTCCTCGGTTTTGCCCCAACTGTTGATAGGCACAATAATTGCACCGATTAACGTGCCGGCTGCGTAGCTAATGACCCACTCTGGATTGTTCCTCATAGCAATAGCCAATCGATCGCCTTTTTTGACACCCAGGTCATGCTGCAAAAACGCCGCCAGGGCATCAACCTCGGCATAAAATCGCGTATAGCTATAACGACGCCCCTCGTAGATCATAAACTCCAGGTCGCCGTGATTGCGCCCTGCCTGAAACACATCTACAAGAGTTGCAGGCGCATGTTTGTAAGCGCTATAGGTGTAGCCATCAAGAACCACATCGTTCAATTCAAAGTAGGCGCCAGGTGCGGTGATTTCCTTTTTCTTTTGGTGAACTTCAGTGGGAGTTAACGCCATGGGAAATATTCCTTATAGGATACATTGAGCCGGAAAAGACGGAAACATTCTCTATCCGAGTGTGCAGGCAGGCGATAGTGCCGCAGCCGGCGGTCTGCGGCAACGCCATGTAGAGAGTGAATCTCCAATGGTTCAAATGTGCTTACCGACTAAGCCAAAGATCTAACTCAGAACAATCCACGTCGTATGCGAACAGGCCAGAACCTCACCTGCAACAGTGGCGATTGCAACGCCGCCGTACAACTTGCGGCCCTCTTTTCCAAGTGGCCAACTAAAAACCACTAGAGGTGCCTGACCAGGCACGGGCGCTCTCAATTGCGCGCTTAGTTCCCCGAGTAAAGTCGGCACCAGCGTCTCGCCCACAGCGGCAAAAAAACCGGGACAGTCGAGCGCCGACCAGACGATTTCAGGGCGCACATTGCCGGCTTCATCCAGGGTGTCTTCGCTTGGCTGCCAGGGGCAGGCGAGTAGGCTCCAATCCCGCACAGGGCCGGGAAAAATGCACAAACCGTCATTCTGGTCTCGCTGCGGGCCACACACAAAACAGCTCGGGTAGGCGTGATTTTCATAACACAAGAAACCTTGACTGGCGTGCTCGGCCTGGGCCAGCGAAGGCGCCTGGGGCACCTCCAGATCCAGGGTAGTAGGAAGAGCCGACCCCACCCTGGTCTCTCCATCAAACATAGCTACCGCACCTCCGTCCTCCTCGACAACAGTAAGAGGTTTGCCCAGAGGCGGTGGAGCATGCAAACGAACTCTACAGGGTCCATCGACGAATGCCGCCAAAACACCGCAACTGTATCCTCCGTTGCCAGAGCCTGGAGGTCCGTTAAAACGTGAAGAGATAGTCAGCTGAGCCATAACGTTCTGCCTGTTGAGTTATTTTCAAGTCAAATCAACACGGATCATAGACTACTCGCCCCCTGAAATGGGCGCAAATATAACCGCTTACTATATGTAGATTCACTCGCGACCGGAAAAAGTCTAACGCTGCTCAAATACACTGCTAAATTAATAATAGGAAGCCGTTAAAACAGGGAGTAAAAATAAAACATGGACAGGGTGCCAAACAAAGTCCCCATAATATCTCACGCTTTGAGTATCATCGGCTACGGGCCCAAAAAACACAGTACTCCCGCAGCAAGAAAAACCGTCGAAAAGGTCATGCGGCAAATGAATCGCCAGGAAGTTCCCGAAGAATTCTACCCTTATCGAAGTGCGTCAATCTCCACGGCTACCTGCGCTCGGCCCTGTGGGGCCGCTACAAAAATACAGGATAAGCGGTTCTTACTCCAGAATGTGCCGCAACTCCCTCTGCG
Source organism: Halioglobus sp. (assembly GCA_036961345.1). Lineage (GTDB taxonomy): Bacteria > Pseudomonadota > Gammaproteobacteria > Pseudomonadales > Halieaceae > JBALVT01. The sequence continues at coordinate 46,194 of JBALVT010000009.1, read as the reverse complement.
TACGTGCACCAATACCAACTGCACCTGTACTTACGACCGGCACAAAGACAGGCGCAATTCCCCCCAGGACCGCCGAGCATTTTTCAGCTTAAAAACCGACTTGCACGTATTGGGTGGCGACGAGGAAAAACGAGAAATCAATGGCCGCCGCGATCACGATAGAGCTCTTTTCGCCGCCTCCAAAGCAGATTTATCTCTGACAGACGAATCGAAATAGCCCGAAGGCAAAAAACCGGTGTGGAGTTGTAGTAATACTACAACTACGACTGATTATTGCGATCAATTACACAGCGGCCGGTAGTATCACTACAAGCCGTTGAATTAACTCGAATTACTACCAAAACAAGCCTCCCGGACCTGCCAAAAAACCTTTATACTCGCCGCCTTGTTTATAGCCCTTTTTTTCCCACTGAGGACACCCCAATGGCCAAGCGTGTATATCTGTTCAATGAAGGCGGCATGGACGATCGCGAATTACTCGGTGGCAAAGGAGCCAACCTTTGTGAAATGACAACGTTGGGCCTGCCCGTGCCTTTCGGCTTCATCATCACCACCCCCACCTGCCGTGAATTTTTTGAATCTGGCAACCAGTTGCCATCATTGCTGGAGCAGGAGTATCGCGTCGCGCTGGACCTGGTGGAAAAAAAGATGGGCGCGCGTTTTGGGGATCCCCAAAATCCGCTGTTATTCTCTGTCCGCTCCGGTGCTTCAGTATCGATGCCAGGCATGATGAATACCATTCTCAACCTGGGACTAAACGATGAGATCGCCGAAGGCCTCGCCAGAAAAACCGATAACCCGCGTTTTGCGTACGACTCTTACCGCCGGTTTATTCAAATGTTTGCGGATGTTGTTCTGGGTGTCGATGGAAAGCTGTTCGAACACGAAATCGAAAAATACAAAGCGGCCCATAACAAGGTTCTCGATGTAGACATGACTGCCCAGGACTGGCAAGAAATTATTGCCATCTACAAAACACTGGCCGATTTCCCACAAGACCCATTTGTACAATTGAAGCTCGCTGTCGAGGCGGTATTTCTGTCCTGGTATACACCACGTGCGAATGTTTACCGTGAGATGAATAATATCCCGGAGACTTTGGGAACGGCAGTCAGCGTACAGGCCATGGTGTTTGGCAACTTTGGGGACGATTCAGGTTCCGGCGTGGCATTCACCCGAAACCCCTCCACCGGCGAACACACGTTTTTTGGAGAGTACCTGTTCAACGCAGCCGGTGAAGACGTAGTGGCGGGAATACGCACGCCACTACCTGTTGAGGCTTTGAATGAAAAAATGCCGGAAGTTTACCAGGAACTCTACGCTACCCAGGCTTTACTGGAGAGCCACTATCGCGACATGCAGGACATGGAGTTTACGGTCCAGGAAGGCAAGTTTTACATGTTGCAAACTCGCAGCGGAAAACGCACAGGGCGCGCCTCAATAAAAATCGCGGTCGATATGGTTAACGAGGGAATGATTACCGAGAGCGAAGCGCTTATGCGGGTATCGCCCGAACATGTTGAGGCTTTCCTGCATCCGATGGTTGATCCAGCCGCAAAAACCAACATCGTAGCCAGCGGCCTGCCGGCAAGCCCGGGCGGAGCAACAGGCGCCGTGGTTTTTTCAGCCGAAGAAGCTGTCGAGGTCGCCGAAGATGGCACCGCGGTTGTCCTGGTACGACGGGAGACAACCCCGGAAGATATTCACGGCATGAAAGTTGCCGAAGGCATCTTAACGGAACTGGGAGGCATGACCTCTCACGCTGCTGTGGTTGCCCGCGGCATGGGTGTGTGTGCCATAACCGGCTGCGGTTCGCTTACCATTAATTACCAAGAAGGCACTGCCACCACCGCAGAGGGCGTGGTGATTAAACGCGGTGACGTTATCACCCTCGATGGCACTGCCGGCGAAGTGATGCTCGGCGACATACCCAAGACCGAAGCAAGCTCCAGCGATGATTTTCAGACTCTTTTATCCTGGGCTGACAAACACCGCAAACTCAAAGTAAGAGCCAATGCAGAAACACCCGAAGATGCCGCAAAAGCGCGGGAACTCGGAGCCGAAGGCATAGGCCTGTGTCGCACAGAGCACATGTTTTTTGCCGCTGAGCGCATCGACAAAATGCGCGGCATGATTTTGTCGGAAAGCAAGGAAGAACGGCTTAAATATCTGGATATGCTGTTCGAATTTCAGCGCGATGACATTCTTGAATTGTTCAAAGTGATGGATGGTCTGCCGGTCACCGTTCGTCTACTAGACCCACCACTACATGAATTCCTGCCGCACACTTTCGAAGAAATGTCGTCACTGGCGGAGCGCATCGGTAAGCCCGTGGAAAAAATCAAAACCATGACCGAGAACTTGCACGAAGTAAACCCAATGCTCGGATTCCGCGGCTGTCGCCTGTCAGTAGTCTATCCGGAAATTACCGAAATGCAGGTTCGCGCTATCATCAGTGCCGCAGTCGCTGCCACCGAACAGGGTTACCGCCCGTTCCCTGAAATCATGATCCCACTGGTGGTGAACGTCCGCGAAATCCGGATGATAAACGAGATCATCGACAAGGGTATTCAAGAAGTGCTCAAGGAAAAGTCCATTTCCATTCCCTACAAAGTCGGCACGATGATGGAAACACCGCGCGCCACGCTCGGCGCTGATCGGCTGGCAGGCGAAGTTGAATTTATGAGTTTTGGTACTAACGACCTGACTCAGATGACTTACGGATTTTCCAGGGACGATGTCGGCAAGTTTCTACCGCGCTACCTGGAAAAGAAACTGGTTGAAAGCGACCCCTTCGTGTCTTTGGATCAAAGAGCCGTTGGCAGACTCATGGAAATAGCGGTTACTGAAAGCCGGGCCCGTAAAAAGGGCATTAAATACGGGATTTGCGGGGAACATGGCGGCGACCCGCGCTCTATACAGTTTTGCCATGACCTGGGGTTGGATTATGTCTCTTGCAGCCCATTCCGCGTACCCGTTGCAAGAATCGCTGCAGCGCAGGCCAATGTAGGGGGCACGCTGTCGGACTAACCCGAAAGCTGTTCCTTCAAGACAAACTTGAGAACCTTGCCCGCAGGATTGCGAGGCAGGGCCTCTACAATGTGTAAACGCAGCGGAATTTTGTAACGCGCCAGGTGATTCTCGGCAAACTCTCGCAATGATTCCAGCGTAAGTTCATGGCCGTCATTGAGCGCTGCAACCGCAGTAACTGCCTCACCCCACTTTTCATCGGCCAAACCGATAACCGCCACCTCGGCGATTGACTCGTGTTTATAGAGCACGCTCTCCACTTCTGCGGGATAAACATTTTCTCCGCCTGAGATAACCATATCTTTCAAACGGTCGCAAATAAATAGAAATCCCTCGTCGTCCTGATAGCCAATATCGCCCGAGTGAAACCAACCCATTTCATCAATAGCTTCGGCAGTCGCTTCGGGTCGATTCCAGTAGCCTTTCATAATGTTGGGGCCACGTAAACAAATTTCCCCCCGCTCTCCAGCGGGCAAAGCACAGTTGTCCTCATCCACAATACGAACATCGCTATACAGAGGGGCTTGGCCGGCTGAACCCAGTTTACTGACCGCATGTTCAGGCGTGAGGAAGGAGGAAAATGGCGCGGTTTCAGTCAGGCCATAGCCCTGACAGAATGGCACACCCCGCGCTCCCCATAACTCTATCAACGACTCGGGAACGGGTGCCGCGCCACATATGAGCGTCTTGATAGCGCTCAAATCGGTTGTTGCAAACTCAGGCTGCTGGGAAGCAAACAAAAACATCGCCGGTGCGCCAAACATGTGTGTTACGCCATACTGCTCAAAGTTAGCGAGTACCTGCCCCGGGTCAAAGTTGCGCATCAGTACCAGTGTCGAGCCAACGTGAAAGGAATTGAGCGTCATGACATTCAAGCCACCGATATGAAAAAGTGGCGCAGCGGTAAGAACAACATCATCTCTCGTGCTGCTAAATGCAAACATCGCATTAAAGTTGTTCCACATGATATTGCCATGAGTAAGCATAGCTCCTTTGGGCAACCCCGTGGTGCCAGAGGTATACATAATAAGGCTCACGTCATGTTGGTCCATCGATGCTACTGAATTGATCGCTTGGGAAGCATCGCGTTCGGTCACCAGATGCCGCCAATTGGCGGCCTCACTTTCACAACTGAAGAAATGTTTGCAACATAAATTAGGAATAGCGGGTTCTACAACCGGGCGCAGCGCGTCATCGCAAATTAAGGTATGAACACCCGCATCATTTATAATGAATGTCAGTTCCTCCGCCGTCAGACGAAAGTTCAGAGGTACAAAAATCGCCCCCAGGACATTCGCGGCAAACAAAGTCTCCAGAAAAGTTGGCTGGTTAAAACCCAGAAAACCAACCCTATCCCCCATGCAGACTCCGCCTGCTTGCAACACAGTAGCCTGGCGTCTCACCCGGTCGGCAAACTCGCCGAATAATATTTCCTGCCCCTCGAAAATCAAGGCTGTACGATTCGGATTCAGTTCAGCGCGGCGCAACATACCGGCGGCAAGATTAGGTTCTAGTGAGGCTCTATGCATGGTTGTTCCCGGGGTAATTTAGGGTGTTAGATCAGCTTGAGTTACAAATCTATAGTATTACCAAGAAAAATCAAATTCGGAGGCGCACATGCTCTATACGCCTCGCACCTGCGCCAATGGACACACCTGGCCGCGCTCACCAGAACTGTCGGTAACTATGGCTGTATTACTATTACAAAAGGGATAGGATCTGGTCACAATTGACCGTAGAATGGAGCTCTTAATCTCAACCTATTTACGCAAGGTAGCAATTCATGTCAGACAGCAGTTGGCAGGTCTTTGATCTAAAGGAAATGAAAGAGAAACTACAGGGGAACCCGGTAGAGTACCTCGAATTCCTCAATGTTCCGGCCCTGAACTGCGGTATTTACTCGCTCGCAGCGGGCAGTAAAGACATGCAGGCGCCGCACGACGAAGATGAGGTTTATCTGGTTCTAACCGGTAAAGCCCGCATGCATCTGGGAGGAGAAGAACGCGATGTTGGCCCAGGCTCGCTGCTATACGTTGGTGCGGCGACCGATCATTCCTTTTTTGAAATACAAGAAGACATGACCCTATTGGTATTTTTCGCCGCCAGCCCACCCGAGCGCAACTGAATAATCGTTTTTGCCCGCTAGCGCAATCTTATACATCGATACCTTGCCCCAAATATAATTTTCGGAGTACTACCATGACCCAGAGTTTTTACCCACCACAGCGCTCACTGATGGGACCAGGCCCTTCCGATGTACCTCCAAGAGTACTGGCCGCTCTCTCACGCCCTACCATTGGCCATCTGGATCCTCTTTTTATTCAGCTGATGGATGAGATTAAGGGCATGTTGCAATACGCATTCCAGACCAAAAATGAGTTAACACTGCCAATTTCAGCTCCGGGATCAGCGGGAATGGAAGCGTGCTTTGTAAATTTGATATCTCAAGGTGACAAGGTAATAGTCTGCCAGAACGGCGTTTTTGGCGGTCGGATGAAAGAAAACGTGGAACGCATTGGCGCCACTGCCATTATGGTAGAAGACACCTGGGGCGAGCCCATCGATATCAATAAGGTCAAGCAGGCATTTTCCGACAATCCGGATGCTACCACCCTCGCCTTCGTTCACGCCGAAACCTCTACCGGCGTTGCCAGCGATGCCGCGAGCCTATGCGCCATCGCCACTGAAAATGGCGCGCTATCAATCCTTGACGCTGTCACATCTCTGGGCGGAATCGACTTACAAGTTGATGCCTGGGGCGCCGATGCTGTCTACTCTGGCACTCAAAAATGCCTGTCCTGCATACCGGGCATATCGCCTGTCACTTTTAGCCCCCGAGCAGTAGAACGGATTCAGAACAGAACCACCCGTGTTCAAAGCTGGTTTCTGGATATGCAGCTCGTTATGGGCTACTGGGGCGGCAATGCCAAACGTGCCTATCATCACACTGCGCCGGTTAACGATCTGTACGCACTGCATGAATCCCTGATTATGCTTCAGGACGAGGGGCTTGAGAACGCCTTTCAACGGCACCGTCTGAACCATTCTGCTCTGGTAGCCGGTCTGGAAGCGATGGGACTGGCTATGATTGTGGCGCCAGAGCATCGTTTGCCTCAGCTCAATCTCGTGGCCATACCGGAAGGCGTCGACGACGCCGCCGTGCGCTCCGCACTACTAAATGATTTTGACCTGGAGATTGGCGCGGGACTTGGCGCCCTTGCGGGAACAAGCTGGCGTATCGGACTGATGGGCTACAGCAGTAGCTCGAAAAACGTGTTGTCGTGCCTTAGCGCGCTCGAAGCGGTGCTGAGCCAACACGGTGCTTCCATTACGACAGGCACAGCGCAGGGCGCAGCTCGTGAGATTTACGCAGCGGCGGCAGCTTAACCCCCACCTACCATCATATCGAGAATAACACTGCCCTCGTTTCCTGCGGTGCTGCGGTGCGTGCGATAGACCACATGGTCTGTCGCTCTTGCCTGCGGTGCCAGCTCTATACTCCAAAGCGCGGCCAGTTGGTTCGGTATCATTGAGTAGCGAATATCAATGATTTTGTATTTGTTGCCGGGGTCCAGCGCAATATACCCATTGCTAAACCAGCGAAACCGCTCAATGTCTTTCGCCTGCTGAGAGCCGCGCTCTAACCACGGCAAATCGCGCGCTATATCCAATTTTGCCACCGAGTCACCGGGAAAAACAACGGGAGAAAATGTCGCCCTCACAGCATCGACATAAAAACGACCGTCCGTCTCATAAACTGTTTTCCACACCAGAATATTGCCGAAGCTGGGTTTCGCCTCAAGCCTCAGAGGTATGTGTCCGCGGCTTTTCGCTATTTCCTCCCCCATCTCTATAGCGGTATTGCGCTGCAATAAACCCAGGGAAAGATAGACCAGGGCCCAGACGAAAGCGAGGCGTGCAAGCAGCACCCTTTTACGTAGAGCAGCCATTATCACCAACGCCAGAATGGGTAAGGTGAACAATGGGTCTATAATCGAAACCGTATTCCAGGCCACGCGCATATCGCTAAATGGCCAGAACAACAAGGTTCCATACGTAGTGCAGGCATCGAGCAGCGCATGTGTCGCATAACCTGCCGTACAGTATTTGAGCGTCCGTAAAAAAGACAAATTTCTGCGCCTACCTATCGTGAAATACAACACCATGGCGCAAAGTAATCCACCGATGGGAATAAACACCAGGGAATGGGTAAACTGCCGATGGTATTCGAGAAACAATAGAGGGTCTGTGGAAGAGCGAATCAGAACGTCGAGATCAGCCGACATCCCCGCCAGGAAGCCCAGTAGGCCCGCGACTGCAACCTCCGATTTATTTGCCGTGGACTGGGGCAGTGCAGCCCCCAGTACGCCCTGTGTGAGTGGATCCATCAGCCCTGACGATGAAGTGTATTTAGGTCGGTGTGGTCATAGCTGCGCTTGTCGTAGATATCCAGGACAGTGGTTTCGTTATAGCGCAGCTCGTTGCCAATAACAGTCATCGAATGCGTAAAAGCTGTAGTTTTGGCCTTGTTGGACATGAACGGCGCCTGAACAATGCCAAATTCAGATGATCCCAATTCCGCGGCGACACTAAAAACCAGTTCATCCTCAAAATTGTCTGGAGCTGCAAGCTTGCCCCCTGCAACCACTGCTACGGCCCTGGGAATGGTGAATGTTTCGACGATGGTGTCATCGGAGCTATCCCACAACCAATACCCAACCTGGTGATGAAACACTTTGTCATTGGATTTTCGGCTGACAACCTGGGTGTAGTTAACCACGGCCAGCGTCTGTTCCTCAGCATTGGTAACATCGCCGGCGGCGACAAAGGTAATGATTTCGTAATAGGGGTTGCACTCTTCACCATCCGGCTCCGGGGCCCGGTCTACGCCCTTATCCCCTTTCCAGGTACCTATTAGTGCTGCCAGTGGGCCGTAGTTAACCCCATCAATTGTTGTGCTCTGTGTCACGGCTATCTCCTTGTTTGCCAGCAGAAACTTATTCTTCGTACAAAAATACCGACTGTACACGGCTATTACAATTCTTTACAGGCCCCTCCCAAACTTACAGGCTAACCCCGAGTCAAAAACTGGTATATTCACCTGCGAAAATATCTACATCACGCTCTACAAGGAACCAATTGATGAACAAATTCATGAAAATCGCCGTCGCAACAGTGGGCTTAACCTCTTTAGCGGCCTGCACCAACAATCCCTATACCGGTGAGGAGCAAGCGAGTAAGGCCGCCACTTATGGGGCTGGCGCCGCCGTTGCCTGTGGATTAATAGGCGCCATTAATTCCGGTCAACACGCAAGAAATGCGGCTCTGGGCTGTGGCCTCGTAGGAGCCGGCGTGGGCGCCTATATGGACGTACAGGAAAAGCAATTGCGCGACGAATTACAAGGCACCGGCGTGAGCGTATCTCGCGAAGGGGACAACATCCGTTTGATCATGCCAGGCAACATCACCTTCGAAACAGATTCCTACAATCTGCGCGGTGATTTCTATCCGGTATTGAACTCCGTTGGCGTGGTCCTGGCCAAGTATCACGACACCACTCTTCGTGTGGCAGGCCACACTGATAACACCGGTAGCAAACAGTACAACCAAAATTTGTCAGAACGCAGAGCGAAAAGTGTGGCCGACTACCTGGCCACAACCGGCGTAGCAACTACCAGGCAGCTGGTTCAGGGAATGGCATTTTCACAGCCCATTGGAGACAACGGGACAAGCAGTGGCAGGGCTCAGAATCGACGGGTGGAACTCTATATTCTTCCCAAGGTATAAGGCCTACTTTATATCAAAGGAATAATAGATATCCGCTGAACTCTTCAGGCTACTCACTACCTCCAGCCACAATTTTGACTGGAGGTAGAATCGAGTTGTCAGCACATTGATCGGTTCGTACAATCCAACACCATAGGCCAGATAAAGCCTTTTCCCGACGTACCCGCTAACCTGTGCAGTGGTATCGTTAACGCCGGTTTCAGTGCCGAAGCTAATGTTGCTAAGACCCGGGATACTATTAATGCCCTCAACAATTCCGCTCTGATTGACAGCACCCAGACCCAGGGACAGAGCGAGTGCAGCGCCATCAGCCTCAGACCCTTCATCCATCCCACGCCCGCGAATCAAGTAAGACATTGCCTGATTCTCTGACAGGGCGGGATTCGAATAAACATTGAAGGAAAATTCCTCCAGGTTACCCAGCACTTCAACTCCAACTCTGATATTTTCTTCGGGGATACCTCGTTCAGCGCGTAAATTCAGGTCGGGATTGTCCGGCTCACCGACAAAGGACAAGCTTCCCCGTAATATATCAAGCGACTGCCCGAATACCTCTAACTCTCCGTCAATAATATTCAGCTCACCATTAAGGCGCAGCGGAAGAGACGATTCCTTTTTCAGATCCAGGCTGCCCCCCACCGTGGTCCACAACCCTGTGCCGACAACATTAAAAGAGTCCAGAATATTCACTTGTATATCGGCGATAAGATCAAAGGCAGACTCTTCACTAACGACATTACCGGCGTAATCCACCTCCACAATATCGGGCGATACGTCGATACTACCGGCGGGGAGTTGTTCATGTTCCAGAACACCCTGGTGCACGGTGATATTACCGCGCAATTCAAGTCTGCCATTTTTCACAACCAGGTCGAGCTGCTCCGAAATGGTAGCTTCCATACTGGGTGGCAGTAGCAGTGTCTGCCGCTCACCTTCAATCCCCAACTCTACAAATACCTCTGGCTGCAGATACACGCTGCCGGACAAGTTGGTAGGCCCTCCGCCTGCCACCAGACTTCCAGCGAGGTTCGCCCGATCCCCAATAGCAGTCATGGTCAGGTTCAAATCCTCAAAGGTCGTTGGATTACCAACCAGGGCAAAGGAGCCATCTGCCAAGGTTACTTCGCCATTTACCAAAGGCGCATCCGCTGTGCCGGACAACGCCAATTCGCCATTTAGACTGCCTTTAAGCTCAGGGAAAAGCGGTAAAAATGGTTTCAGAACACCCGATAACTCCAGATCGAGAAACGACAAGCTGCCGTGCAGTTGATTCGTAGCGCCGGCGGGCATCGCCAGTGTCAGGTTCATCTGTCTGGACTGACGGCGCCACAGTTCGGCGGATAAACTCAGCGCTCCGGTATTAATACTTCCCGCCAGTGAGGCTTTGTCCCAATTGACAGAGACTTCTTCCTCACCTACAACTCGCGTGAAACTGCCCGCGGATACCTCGGCCCTGGTGTTCGCTACCAGACCTGCGTCAGAAGACCATCGCGCATCGGCATCAAGAGCCAATGTGCCACCCAGGGTTGCAGCTCCAGGCAGCAAAGCATCAAAAAGTTCAAGCCCACCCTTAAACACCAGACTACCTCGACCTTCCGCTCCAAGATTTATTTCTCCAGGACACAGTCGGGCGCTATCCTGAGTCCAACAATGCGATGCGATATCTAGCCGACTGGCTTCTTCTTGCCACTTTAGATCAACAGGCTCACTCAGAACCCAGGTACCAACTGGGCTCACTATCTTTGTGGCCTTAAACTGACCAGTGCCGGTGTTTCCGAAAAACGCGCCATCAACCTGTAGCGTAGTTTCGATATCTCCTTGACTGACCAGTGTCAGGCTTTGCTGTGTATCAGTACTGGAAATATCCAGCTGCAGTGCCTCCAAAGCCCACGTTTCATAGGCCATTTCGGACAGTAAAAGCGATAGTTCAAAGTCACGACCACCGGCTAAGACGTAATGCCCCTCAACATGTCCAAGTGGCACAGTAATACCTTCCCACAGCATATCCCTACCAGCGCCTTCGAAGACCAGGCGCTGCCGGGACTGATCCACAGACCCACTAATGCTCACGGAACCACGGCTGTCGTCCAACCAGCGACCAAGGTTCTGCACCGTTAATTCAAATTGTGGGTCCCCTTCACTTTGTGTGTGAGCACGTTGGGCGTCACTACGCTGGGCGTCATCACGCTGGGCGTCACTACGCAGCGAGGTTATCAGCAGCTCGGTCTCGTTGATGTTTAACGATAGCTTACTGTTACTCAAATACAGTTGATCGTTGACCGATACTTTGCCCGAAGCTTGCGCCGGCATGTTGTTAATTTCACCGCGCACGTCAACATCCTCGATACCAACTTGCCAACGACCATCATCCAGCATACCTCGGGTAACCAGGCTACCGCTTACACGTCCGGAGAGCATGTCGCTAATATTGGGAATAACTGCCCCTGTTGAATGCAGTGCCAGATTCCAGTTCAAGGTATTTTCAAAATTGATCGTGCCATCAAACACAAGGGCACTGTCACTGGTGGCATCGCGCAGGTCGGCGGTGTCTATCAATAACTCGTTATTGCGGTGATGACCTGACAAAGCCAACTGAAGCTGGTCATAGCCGAGCCCACTAGCGGCACCTTGCAAGAAAAATGACTGTAGTTCGCTTGACCCGTTGGCCTTCAGGCGTATCGGCGAATGTAACTGCAATAGCGGTAGCCCATCGCCTACTCCGGGAATATCGTCAATCATCAGAGTTTCAAACCAAGAGGCGGTCAGTTCGCCGTCAAAGGGAAAACCCTTCGCCAGAGTATTCACAGAAGCGTAGAGTTGGTAGCGCTGTGTACCGGGCATATCCGCAGTAACTTCAAGTGCCGCCAGAGTTCCCCTTGCGGATATCTCGACCTGACGATCGTGCAAACCAATCCAAACAGGCGGTTCTGTTAATAGTGTCTCGCCGCTCACCAGCAATGGCCAATCGTCTATAAACTCCAAACTACCGGCGATGGACAACTCGCCCCAGCCCTTACTCGACACACTGGCAAGCGTAATTTCCAAATCCGAATGTTGCCATTTCCCAACTAACTGAAGCCTGTCATGCTGATGTGTAAGCTCGCCAAGGCGCCATGTTGGAGCCTCTAAAACCAGAGCGTCAATTATCAGCTCCAAGGGAAGGTGCAACTGTGGTAACGCTATCACCGCACCCGGATCCACCGCTTCGTCTGGTCCCGCCTCTATGCTCAAGGAGGAATCAACGCTGCGAATATCGCTGAGACGAACCTGCGAACCAGCCACACTGAAACCACCATTAATCACCCCATTGCTCCAGCCGCCGCTGGGCCAGCTGACGCGAGTGCTAGCAATACTAAAACGGGTCGCTTGAAGGTCCACGGGGAACTCAAATAGTGTCTGGATAATTGCTTGCCTCTCGATGTTCGAATCTTCGGATTCACTGGGAGGTACATCGATCACAAGCTCTTCAAGCGCAAACTGCTCGAAACACACCTTGCTATAAAAAAGACAAGCCAAATCAATATTCAGGCTAAGGTTATGCAGCTCAATCGTAACGCTTTCAAGCTCCAGGCCCAGGTGCCGAAATTTGAGTTCTCCTGCCAGCGTTCCTTGCGAATACTCCACATCAAGCGGTGTCAAATTATCCAGAATTTCCGCGGCCAGACGCGTACCGTAGGGGGTAAAAGCTGCGGCGAACAACAGCACTAAAATTAGAATGGGGCTAAGCCATAGCCAACGTTTGGCGCTCAAAACTCTGCTCCGATATTTATGTGTACCCGCCATGAGGGGCTGTCTTCGCTAATATCCCTGGCAAGTTCCAATCTTATGGCGCCCACAGGAGACATGTAGTGCACACCTACGCCAGCGCCATATTTTGCATCGAAATCACCTTCGTCGAAAGCGTCACCAGCATCTGCAAATAGAGCGCCTCGCCAGGTGTCGGTTACATAGTATTGGTACTCAAGGCTGGCTGTCACCAACCGATCACCGCCGACGGTAACACTGCGGCTCACACCGTCCGGCCCTTCGACCAACACTTCATTGCCGATAGACTGATAGGAAAAGCCACGGATACTCTGGGAGCCACCCGCAAAAAAGGAAAGAGAGGGAGCGAGGTCCCCACGATCACCGCTGGAAATAAATACTGCGCCGAGCTCTGCTCGGGCAACCAACCGCTGGCGGGCCGAAAGCGGCGCAACAAAACGGAAATTACTGTATATCCGAAACAGATTGATATCGGAGCCTATATCTTCATGGCCCCCTTCGGCGTAATAAGCCTGATGAAGACCCGCCTCGGGGTCGACCAATGACCCTGAACGGCTTTTGTGCGACAGGCTAGCCCCTGGAAGTACATAACTGTTATCCCTATGAACCTGCTGCAACTCCCAGGATTCATCCAGTGTTCGCGCAGAATAGCTCGCTATCCACTTGCCCTTCCTCATCTCCCTGCGAACACGAACGCCCTTCTGATTGCTTTCCAGATCGCCATACTCGTTATCCTCAAGATAAGCCGACAACTGCAGCACATCGTTTAGCGGATGGCTCAGAGGAATATTGTAAGTAAACCTTCCCCGCGGGTTAATCGTGGAGTATTCCAGCCTGGTTTCCTGAGAGTGGCCATAGCGGTTAATTAGTGGGGTTCGCCAGGTTAAAGAAATACGCTCTTGTGTATCGGTGCTAAACCCTACACCTACTTCAATACTGTGTCGGTTCACCGGGGCCAGTGTAACGGAGATGGGCACCAGGCCATTAGCCAGGTTTTCCACCTCTGCCCTTACACTTACAGAGGAGAAATAACGGGTTTGCTGCAATTCGCTGCGCAGTTTTTGCAATGCACTCATATCGAACAGATCGCCAGGTTGAATATGCATCAACGACTCGACCCAGCGCATGTCCATTAAGCCTTCATCCATCGAAACTTCGCCAAATCGATAGCGCACGCCACTGGACATATGCAGAGTAATATTTACGCTGTGTTGATCGGCGTTAACGGTCACTCTGTTCCTGCTAATAACCCCATCAAAATAACCTCTGCGTTGCCCCAGTGCAATCAGCTGTTTTTTAAAGCCATCGTAAACTCCGTGGTGGAGGATGTCTCCGGCAGCAAACGGCAACGAAGCAAGTAGCGCGATAAATTCAGGGTCGTCTTTTGCCTCGCCAGCAATGGCTACATCTATTTGCGTGATGCGCACCGGTTCGTTGGGGGTAACCGCAACAATCATACTCCAGGGTGATGAACTCTTGTCGATGACGATATCAATATCGGGGCGGTAATAGCCAAGCGCTTTCACGCTCTGGCGAACATTTCCCTCCACTGAGGCTACAAAATTGGAACGCTCCGCAGGCGTTTCCGGTGCGGCTCCTAACCAAGCCTCGATGTTTTCCCTGAGTTCACTGCGAACCCCGGTAACAGAGTATTCCAGAGATGACCCATAAGTCAGACCAGAATAAAAAGTCAAAACGAGAAGGAAAATTGATGCAATACGAAACATGGATCGCCAGAAAACCTCTACTGCCGCCCAGCTCTAAGCCAAGCTGGCCGTGCCCCAATAATTATAACTTGCTATGCGGGGACTGCTGGGCAGATACATTTCGCGTACCTCGTCAATGACAAACCCTCCAGCGCCTACCAGGGCAGGAATATCACGATTGAGATGGCAGCCCCCGGCCAACTTCATCCACCATGGGTTAATCCGGTTTTGCCACTTCAATATATTCGCATCAGGCGCCATGCCATGCTCACAAAAAACCAACTTGCCGCCGGGCCGCAAGACCCTTGCCATACCTTCCAGAGCCTTTATCGGGTCCGGTATGGTGCACAGTGAGTAAGTCACCATCACCGTGTCCACGCTGTTTTCATCAAGGGGGATCTGCTCCCCGGGTAAGCCGACAAACTCTACCGGAAAGTCCACAGACGCCACGCGATCAGCTGCCAGTCGCCAGGAATCCTCCGAGGGATCAACGCCAATCACACGATCCACCCTGGCGGCATCGTATAAGGGCAGATTCAGACCAGTGCCAATACCAATTTCCAGCACTGTGCCTGAGGCAAGTGGGAGTACTTTTTCACGTTGTTTCATAATCGGTTTTGTACCACAGGCGCAATTGATAAACCGCGGCAGTACGTGTTTGTCATAAAATCCCATTGTGGAGCGCCCCTCTGATAGACAGCAAAACATTATAAACACCTCTTGGGTGCAAAAATACGCCTAAGTGGCTTTATGCGCTCTGTGACAGCACAGCATGGGGGAATTGGTGAAACTGGAGGTGGCTATTGCCAACATTGGCCTGGAGGACCAGGTATATCGAGAAGTAGGAACCGCTAGCAACGAGCCAGTCCTGCTGGATTTGGGGTACACACATCGGGTAGCAGGCACCGGGGGCAATTAGACCAAGGCCTGATCACAGGAGATAACAAGCGCCCGGAAGCGAATCACTTCCGGGACGTTCAATTTTTACTGGGGATTCAACCGAACCCTACCCCAGGGCGTTCCATAGTGAATTCGCCCGTCCATATCAATGAGTGTCCCGGCAAATAAGACATTGTATCTCTGCCCACCAATGACATAGTGGAATATGGATTCACCAGTATCCCAGTCCATGGCTTCAAGCGTCCACTGGTTGTTTCTGGCGCCTATCAGATAAGCGGCATTAGACCCAACACCCACAATAGGTACGGTACTTGGAGAGCTCACCTCTTTATTGACCCAATCTTCGGTCAGTTGGCGTTTGGCGGGGTCCCACTCAAACTTCTGCACACCATAGGGCTGATGGTTTGGGTTGCTTCCCAAGTAGCTCACCAGCAGCGAAGCGGCCCTTGCGGGCAAGTACCAGGGAATGTTGCGCGGATGATTGTTCACCACCATGGCGCCATAGCCGGCCACCACAACCGATTGCTCCGACTGTATTTTTGTCAGGCTCGAGTCACCCATTGTAACGGGCATCTGGCCAGCGATGCGCCGACTGGGGGCCCCATCTAACTGCTTCCAGTCTTTGGGGATACCATTGCGCCAAAAAAGCACCACATTCATTTGCGGCTGGCCATCGGTAATCACCACAAACTGATCCTCATCACCAAAACCCATCAGCGAGGGAGTTGCACCGGTACCATGGCCCCAATCATTGAGGTACTCCACGGACCAGGCCCCATCCGCCTCATCAGTACTGAGGGTTTTGCCATTCCATACAATTTTGTGCATGTGCTGCTGGGACGCGATATAAATGCCACCGTCATCGTCGATCGCATAGGCATTGCGAATCCAGCCATAACCGGTACCGCGGGTGCCCTTCTCTTCAGCGCCGTCGCTATTTTGTATTCGGATCAATCGATGTTCTGTAAAGTCCCGATTAATGGCGGCGACATATCCGTGTTCTGTGGCCGCGATCAACCAGCCATCATAAGTCATATTCAATCCCATAATGGGACCAGTCGCTTCAGGAGGAAGCTGAAATTCTCGCAGTTTTACAATGTTCGATCGTGAGTCGCCAGGATCTTCATCGCCATAAGCAGTGATCAGCCCCGACTTACTGCCTATGTAGTAAACGTGATCTTTATCCAGCACGGTGTACAGATTGGACAGATTTCGCAGTTTCTGTCCCTCCTGATACGCGTGATACAGGGCAAAAATACCATCGTTACTTTCGTCAAATTCTGCAATTGACTCATCGGCGTTCTCGACGCTCCAGCGCTGCTCACCCGGAAAGGCGTACTCGGTAACGACTTCATGTGTGTCATAGTCGAGCTTTACGATTCGGTCCAGCCCGTTACCCCAGAACACCCGCTTGCCATCCTCATAGACACCTGATGTCGCAATACCAAAATAGGCCGGCCCAGTGTGAACATACTGGATTTCGCTGGCTTTCAAAGTTCGACTTGGGCCGCTAGGGCCGGCCTGGGGCAAGGCATCTTGTTGTGCGGCATCGGCATGCGCCATGGCGTAATTTGAGTCCGCCAGGTAGGAATTCTTTGGAGGCATTTCAAACGCCAGTACACTCTGGCTCAACAAAAAAAATACTGCTATGGGTAGCTGGCAAAAACAGCTGTGTTTAAGGCGTTTCATAAAAGGCACTCGCATGTCATTTAACGAGCTAAAGCATACAACCCGCTGGCCACGTGGGAAATGACCAGCGGGGTCAAACTCTATTAACAATTCAGGCTAATAGCCCGACTGCTACGCGACAGAATCCACTCGCTCAACGATGGTACCGTTGGCAGTTCCACCGCCTTCACAGATAGCGAGCAGGCCATAGCGCTTGTCGCTGCGGTGCAATTCGTGAATAAGTGTCGTCATGAGTTTCGTTCCGGTACTGCCCAGTGGATGGCCCAATGCCTGTGCGCCGCCATTGACGTTGAGCTTGCCTAGATCGGCTTTGAGCGCTTTAGCCCAGGCCAGTGGCACTGAACCGAATGCTTCGTTAACCTCAACCAGATCGATGTCACCCATCTGCAAACCGGCCTTCTCGAGCACCTTTTCAGTCGCCTTGATTGGCCCTTCCAACATAATAACGGGATCTGTGCCAACCACAGACATCGCTACAATTTTTGCCAGAGGCTTGAGACCTAAACGTTTACAGGTCTCACCATTGACAATCATAACCGCAGAGGCACCATCACAAATTTGTGAGGCATTGGCAGCGGACAATTTCCCGCCTTCCTGCATAGGTTCCAGGCCAGCAATCGCGCCCAGAGTTGCCTCTTTACGTATCCCTTCGTCCTCGGTGTGCATCGCCAATGTGCCGTCTTCAAGCTCCACTTCTATAGGCACAATCTCGGTGTCAAACCTGCCCTCTTCAACCGCCGCTTTAGCCTTCATATGGCTGTCCAGGGCAAATTCATTCAACTCTTCGGTGGTCAGTTGATATTTTTCAACCAACATTTCAGCGCCGGCAAACTGGTTAAATTGTACGCCGGGATAACGTTCACCAATTTTTTTACCGTAAGGCAAACCGTGATCTGCTTTGTAACCGTCGATGATATTGGCGCCAATGGGTACCTGGCTCATGCTCTCTACGCCGCCGGCAATAACCACATCCTGGGTTCCGGACATAACAGCCTGTGCTGCAAAATGAATCGCTTGCTGTCCGGACCCACACTGTCGGTCCACTGTTGTTCCGGGAACGTCCTCACCAAGTACCGAAGACAGGCAAACATTTCGGGCCACATTACTGGACTGTGCGCCAACCTGGGAAACACAGCCAAAAATGAGATCGTCAATTTCACCGACCGCTATTCCTGTTTTTTCGACCAGGGCATCTACCACTGCAGCGCCCAGGTCAATCGGGTGCATCCGAGACAAGCGTCCCTTCTTCTTACCACCTGCACTGCGTACCGCGCCTACAATATATGCGTCACTCATGATCAATTACTCTCCATTGGGTTATGTAACTACTTGTAAATTTTTCAAATACGTTTTTGCGGCTTTATAATCTGCTTTTCCATTGGGTGCACGAAATGATATTTCGGCGGCGACGATGGATTTGGGCGCCTTGTAATCTGCTAATAACGTCCGAACATGGGTTCGCAGTTTCTCTGGATCCAGTGTATTTCCACTGCCAAGGGAGATAACCGCGGTAACTGCCTGCCCCCACTGCTCATCCTCCACGCCAAAAACCAAAGCGTCGTTTACCTCGGGATGCGTTTTAAGCGCCTCTTCTACCTCTTCAGGGTAAATCTTTTCGCCTCCGGAATTAATACAGCCGGAGCCCCTACCTAGCAAATTCAGCGTGCCATCGGCATCAACCGTGCACCAATCGCCGGGGATGGAGTAGCGTACGCCATCTACGGTGGGAAATGTTTTAGCGGTCTTTTCCGGGTCCTTGTAGTATCCAAGCGGTATCGGCCCCGACCTGGCAATAACACCTCTCTCACGGCTTCCAGGAACAACTTCCCTCAAATCTTCAGTGAAAACTCTACAGCTTTCGCCTACTACAAATTTGGCACTTTTGGGGGCGGCGTCTACGGAGGTTATCGATGTTCCAAAACCCAGGGCTTCCGAGGAACCAAAGGCATCCAGCAACAGCATATTGCTATTGTGTTTTAACAAACCCTGTTTCACCGCCGGGCTCCACATAACCCCGGAAGATACTATGCGAACGAGCGAACTCAGATCCCAGCGCTCTGGGTTTGCATCCAGGGCCGCCAGCATTGGTTTGGCAAATGCATCACCTACAATAATCATACCTTCAATAGCGCGCTTCTCAACACACCCCCATAACTCCTCAACGTTAAGGCCAGGTTCGGTCAAAGTCACAATGCAGCCGCCCGCGGAAAGCAGGGAAAGCGAAGTCAGCAAACCGGTACCGTGCATTAATGGACAGGCTGTCAGCTGTTTGAAGGCTCGCCCATAATCCCCGACATGCTGTAGATGTTCGTCCATAGAGACTGGCGCGGATCCAGCGTTACACGCAGCCGTACTGCCAGACCCCAGCGCGTGCCAGATATCTTCCTGGCGCCACATAACGGCTTTGGGCATGCCCGTTGTACCACCCGTATAGATAAACAACAGATCGTCGCCGGATCGTGTTATCCCCAGTGGCAATCCATCGCCATTGGTCGCAAGTGTTTCGAATGAACCGCCAACCTCGAGCCATTGAAGATTTGGCAATCGCGGCTCCAACGCCTGCACCGCTTCTGCGTATTCGTCGCCATACACTGTGATAACGGCATCGGAATTATCGAAAATATAATAGAGTTCGTCGTCACGATATCGGTAGTTGACGTTCACCGGAACCAGACGGGCTTTAAAGCATGCCGCCAGGGTTTCCATATATTCAGGGCAGTTGCGAAGGTATATCGCGACCTTGTCCCCGGCTTTGGCACCCATGTCCAACATGCCCTTGGCAATATTATTACTGCGAGCTGTGAATTCACCCCAGCTAACCGTTGTATCGCCGTGGATCAGCGCGGGTACGCCGGGATCAAGAACCGCTCCGCAGCCGTCCAGTAAATCGCCATAATTCCAGCTCATAACCTAGGCTACCCTGGCTTTGAGTTCCGCTGTATGGAAGTAACCAAACACAAAAACATTGAACAAATGGCCCAATAGGGAACCACCGGCCTCTTTGCACAATTTGAAAAAAATAATTACTTCCAGCGCGTGCACGACAACCAGTGCGACGATAATCCCATTCACGATGGTTCCCACCGTAGTACCGGCTTGGGTAATCGCCAAAATGGCCAATAGCGCGTAAAAAACCAGAGCCCCTGCTTTTCCTCGTGACATTGTATTTCCTCTATTTTTGATTCCAGTGATTCAGCTTAAAGTTGATTCAAATTTGATCCACCTATACGTAGGCTTCGGGATCAAGTCGATGCATTTCTGATTCAATCCACTGTTCTATCTCATCCATTAACTCACCGGGCTCCCTGCCCTGGGCATGAATGGGTTCGCCAATGGACACATCGATTACTCCCGGACGGAACCAAAATGAGCGAGCCGGCCAGCATCGGGCAGATGTTACAGCAATGGGGATCACCCAGGCTCCAGTGTCGACCGCTAGACGGGTGGCTCCAGACTTGTAAATACCCTTCTTGCCACGCTCTATACGAGTACCCTCGGGAAACATGATCACCCACTTCCCGTGGTCCATTATCACCCTGCCCTGCTCCGCGACTTTCTTCCAGGCCTCGGACCGCTTGCTGCGGTCAATGTGTATCATTTCTAATCGGCCTATGGACCAACCGAAAAACGGCAGTTTCAACAGTTCTTTTTTGAATACATAAGCCAGTGGATGGGAAGTTATACTCGCAAAGTAAAACGTCTCCCATGTGGACTGGTGTTTGGGGCAGAGAATTGTGCGGCGCATATCATCCGCGCCAGGCAAATTGTCCTCACCATGCAAGCGATACTTAACGCCCCCAATAATCCTTGCCGCTGCGATCACCCCCTTTAAAAAAGGCGCAGCAAACCACCACCATAGTTTGGTGCTGTCCAGAAATAACGAACAAACCACCAATCCAAACCCAAAGGGAATCAGCGTAATAATTAACCAGCTAAATACCAACACGGAGCGAATGGCATTCATGCCGCTTTAGCCTCCTGGGCGGTAAGGCCTTCAACGGTGGCAAGAAACTCGCCAATATTGTCGTAGGCGTGATTAGCCTCAGGCAGTTCCGGCGTAAAAATCTGCCATACATGCACCATATGCGGCCAGCTTTGCAGCACCACGGGGGAACCGGCTGCCTGCGCCTTGGCAACATAGCGCCGGGCATCATCGAATAACATCTCGGCTTCTGACACTTGAACCAATACTGGCGGCAGACCAGATAAATCTCCGCGCAGAGGTGAAACCACGGCTTCCGCCGGTCGAATTCGATTGGTAAACCAACTCGCCCACCAAAGTAGTGGCAAGGGAATTTTAGTGAGTTTGCCAAATGCCGGGCCCAGCATGGGATCACTGGCAATGTTACTCGTCAGACTCGGAGAAGTCAGTGCCACATCGGTCGCGGGAGAGAAAGCGATAGCCGCATCGGCAGTTCTCAAAGCAGCATCCCGCGCCCAGGCTATGACGGAAAGCGTGAGGTTGCCACCAGCTGAATCACCAGCCACCACTAAAAAGTCGAGATCTTCGGGCCCTTGTGGGCCATTGACCAGAAGCCAACGATAGGCCTGCTGGCAATCTTCAATGCCCTCTGCGCGGCGGTGCTCTGGCAGCAAGCGGTAATCCAGCGAAAATACAGCGGCATCGGCGACTTCGGACAAACGATTCGTGATAGACCTATGGCTCTTTGGGCTGCCAGCCAACCAGGCTCCGCCATGTATATAAAGTACGCGGCGCCTGGAGTTCACACCGGGGGCAATCACCCACTCGCCGCGCAGATTACCCTCGTTAACCGGGATAAATTCACTCCTCAGCTCCCGGCCATCACTCATGGCATCCATGTACTGCCGGAGGGTGGCGAGACGTTTGCGCCCCGCCCCACCCATTGAAGTCATTTTCTTAAGAGAATCAACAACCTGCAAATGTTCAGCACTGGGCTCGCCGCTTGGACGGGGCACCACGTGACTATCAAGGTAAGAGAGATTTTCACCACGTAGATGCAAATAACTCACGGCAACTACCAGCAGTACTATCAGGATAAAAAGGGCCATCTAAGCGCTCCGTATAAGGTCGACGGAACATTAAACCAGAATGTGCGCCCCGGTGAAAACCTGCCAAGCAGATTTATCCAGAAAATGCGTTTAGTATTGAGCCACATTCGCAACAAATACAGAGGTGAATATGTCCTGGACCAGCCAAAAAGGCCTGCACCAACTCGCCAACAACACCTACGCCTGGCTGGCACCCGATGGGAGCTGGGGCTGGAGCAATGCCGGTCTAATCGTGGACGGCGAGGAATCCCTGCTGGTAGACACCCTGTACGACCTAAAGTTAACCCGTGAAATGTTGAACGCCATGCAAGCGGCAGAACCGGTAACCGGGGCAATAGATACCCTGGTGAATACCCACGCCAATGGCGACCACTGTCATGGCAACGAGCTGGTGTGTGGTGCCGAGATTATTGCCTCAGTCGCGTCGGCGGCGGAAATGGACGAGCTGCCGGCCGAAGCCATGGCTGCGCTGGTAGAGATGGCGCCAGAAATGGGTGCGATGGGCGAATATTTCCAGCACTGTTTTGGACAATTCCAGTTTCGGGGTATTAAACACACACCGCCCACGCGCACATTCGAGGGGCAACTCGACATGAAAGTGGGCGATAAGCCAGTTCACCTTATAGAGGTTGGCCCCGCTCATACACGCGGCGATGTACTGGTCCACTCGCCCAAAGACAAAAGTATTTTCACCGGCGACATTCTCTTCATAGAAGGCACACCTATAATGTGGGAAGGCCCGGTTGGCAACTGGATAAAAGCTTGCCACCTAATTGAGAGCCTGGATGTCGAACACATCGTTCCTGGCCATGGGCCTGTTACCAATAAACTGGGCGTTGCCAAAGTCAGGCAGTATCTGGAATATGTCCGAGATCAGGCAAAACGTCGGTATGACGCCGGAATGAGTTCGTTTGAAGCCGCCAGAGATATCGAACTGGCCGAGTATTCCAGTTGGTCAGACCCTGAACGAATTGCTGTGAATGTCGATAGCCTCTATCGGGAGTTTGGCAATGATGATACTGCCACCGATGTCATGGAACTGTTTCGACAGATGGCGGTATTAGCCGGTTTTGACGATGGTAAGGTGTGAATCTGGGCATCCGCTGCCCTCAGCAGTTATACCCCCGCTCAGTTGGAACCCCACGCCTTTGCGAGGGTATAACTACTGAGGGCAGCTAACTCAGCGGTAGCAGTTCCCGTCTGTCTTTACCCCCTGAGGGCGTGGGGTTTCAACCAAAGGGGGTAAAGACAGACGGGAACTGCGGAGGCAAAACACAGTCCACCTAAGTAAGTGCAATTCCAACTAATGCCATGTTAATCGCGGTACACCGAGGTATACTGCTGGGTTCGGATAATGGAAATCTTCTTAGATAGCCCACACAATGGTCAAAAAACTAATATCAAAAGCCGATATTCGCGCCGAAATGGACGCGGAAATAAATCGCTTCAAACAGGATGGCGGCGAAGTCACCGAGGTGCCGCTGGGACTCAGTGGCAGAGACAAGCTGGATAACAGTCCCCCCTCCAGTACCCGGACTATTCCTGGAACCCACGCTCAAACGCACACACGTGCCCGAAGTCATTGCCGCGATTGAAGCAAGGCGCAAAGACAAACTTAATCACACACCTAGCCCAGCACCGCAAAAAAAGACCAGACGCAGACAGAAAACCATCTTCGATGATTTTGGTGAACCGTTGCGTACTGTTTGGATAGAGGATTAAAAAAGGGGCCGAAGCCCCTGGATAATTCAGGTTCGAGAACTACGCCAGACGGCGTCGCACGCGAGAGAACAATCCGCCCAGTGCCAGAAAAGCACCACCGGCAAGACCGAACAGGAACAGAGGGCTAGCTGTAGTAGGCATTTCTACCACTTCTTCCTCAATGATAATGACATCGACTTCATCGGGACCATCAGCGTCATCGACAATCATTGCGAAACGATCCTCTGGAATGTAAACATTCAGCTGCTGACCGCGGCTTAGATCACTGGCCCGATACTGACGGCCGCCTATCTCTGCGCGCCAGCTGTTATCCAGCTGAACACTACGACTGTCACCCTTGCTACCATCGGTATGCATGGTACGGAACGTCATGCGATTGCCTCGTACCCGCACCACTTCGATGCTGGCCTTGGCGTAAAGCGCGCCGCCTTTTTCGTATACAGCCTGACAGGTTTTTGCAATATCCGGGTTAGCCGCTAACGCTTCTGCAGACCAGTTTAGGTCGGCACAGGTAGGAGCATTGTCCCCTTCCATGCCTTCCGAACTGGAGTTTTGCGCCATTGCCTGACCCATAGACAGCGATAATGCCATCCCCATTGCCATTGCTACTTGCTTCTTCATGTCAATTCCTCCTTATTGTTGATTGACATCGGTTATGTCGAGAGACGCAGTTACGATAAATCGCTGCGGCGCATGCCCAACAAAATAAAATGGGTAACATGTAACCAATGTTACCGTCTGATTCTGTGTATCTTGAAGTACCGACAAATTGTCGATTTCAATTATTTGTCTGGTGTCTACCGTGAATTGTTTCGGCCCAGACAATGTTTGCAGGAGCAGTTTATCGCCCACTTGAACATCCTTCAATGCCCTGAAATAGCCATCTCTGTGCCCTGCAATTCCAATATTACCTAGCTCATGCGGATAGGACATACCATCGATAATACCGGCACCGCGGTCCATATTCAATTCGGAGTCAGATGGGTAAATAGGCACTTTCAGTCCGACCGAAGGAACCTCAAGTAAACCAAGTACTGGTGAGGTATCCATTTGCATACTGGCTTCGTAATCGGCGATCCGACCCGGCGCCCACAAATTTGTGTCAGGGGCAGGCAAAGTCTCAGGAGACAAATCAATTGACAGGCTTGAGGGCGATGTAGAACCAGAACCGGAGCCAACAGCCGACAGTACCTCTTCAAACTCGGCGATATCCTGACGCCGCTGCACCTCACCCTGAGCCAACTGGGTGACAAAAAAAACAGTGAGCACAAGACCGAAAAGGTAGCTTACCACCTCAACCGACCGAAGAATGAATGGACTCAATTTGCCAAGCATACGCTACGCTTCGTTCCTCTAAACAACAACAACAAGCTGTATTCCGTTCCCATTATACGCCGATACATGAAAAGCGCTTTTATTTATAGCGAACAAGATGCCCATTTATGGCTCGGTTGTCAAACGCCCACGGAAGCCCTCAGGCACCAGTATAGGCCAAGTCTTCTGGATTCACCCGCCGCTGTTGCATTGATAACCCGGGGCCGCTACGGTGGGCGATCGAAAATTGCTGCAATTAAAGAGGGATGTAATTGTGAATACTGCCGTAAAACCTTTTACTGTCAACATAGCCCAGTCTCAACTCGATGACCTGCAGTTGCGTCTAAGCCACACCCGCTGGCCTGAAAAAGAAACAGTAGAAGACTGGAATCAAGGCATACCCCTGTCATATACCCAGGAGCTTGCACAGTATTGGGCAGACGAATACGATTGGCGCCGCTTTGAACGCAAACTCAATGAATGGCCACAGTTCATTACCGAAATTGATGGCATCGACATTCATTTTATTCACTGTAAAAGTCCCCACGAAAATGCATTGCCGCTCATTATTTCTCACGGCTGGCCCGGCTCGGTGGTGGAGTTTCACAAGGTTATCGATGCTCTGGTAAACCCCACAGCACACGGAGGTCGCGCCGAAGATGCTTTTCACGTTGTAGCGCCCTCTTTACCGGGCTACGGCTTTTCCGGCAAACCCACTAAAGCTGGTACTTCGGTGGTCGAAATCGGCTCAATGTGGGGCAAGCTAATGGCCAGACTTGGTTATGATCGCTATGTCGCGCAAGGTGGAGACTGGGGCAGCATGATCACCCAGAGTATGGGCCAAACACAAACGCAGCACTGTGCGGGAATTCATATAAACATGCCCATTGTGGCCCCCGACCCCGAGACTATGAACGACCTAACCCCGCAGGAAGTCTCGGCTCTGGAAGGCATGTCATTTTACAATGACTGGGATTCAGGTTACTCAAAACAGCAGTCCACCCGCCCCCAGACTCTGGGTTATGGGCTGGCCGATTCGCCGGTTGGGCAAATGGCCTGGATTATGGAAAAGTTTTACGCCTGGACAGACTGCGAGCAAGACGGCAAAAAACACCCCGAAAACATTTTGAACAAAGATGAGTTGCTGGACAACGTTATGCTGTACTGGCTAAACAATAGCGCCGCCAGTTCAGCCAGACTCTACTGGGAAAGCTTTGGTACGCCAAACTTCGACCCCATCGATATGCCGGTTGCCTGCTCCATTTTCCCCAAGGAAATTTTTCGTTCCAGTAAACGTTGGGCGCAAAAGCGGTTTAGCAATCTTATTTACTGGAATGAACTGGACCGCGGCGGACACTTTGCCGCGCTGGAGCAGCCCGAGACTTTCATCAGCGAAGTGCGATGCGCATTTAGCTCACTACGTTAAAATATGTAGCCTGCTTGTATGGTACTGATATGAACAACCCACCCGACACCCTGAAGGCGCTTTTCAATCCCTTTGCTTCAGAAGAAATCACGCCGCCTTACTCCGAACAATGGGAGGCTAAACGGCGCGTCGCCCAAGCAATCAGAGAGCTAACCGACGTGCTAATAACCAGTACCCCGCCAACGCAGGCATTGCACGACATGGCCGAGAAACTGGAGCAACAGACGCAGGAGTTCTCCCGCAGTAAACGCCTCTATGGCTTACTGGAATTTATTCGCGACGGCGAACATGGCGACCACGGAGAAATAAATCACGAGCTCAATGGCGTGGGAGGATGGAGCAATCCACTTTCCCCGGGACTGAACATATGGATCGAGGGCAACAAGGCATACGGCAGGGTAAATTGCGGCTATGCCTATGAAGGCCCGCCAGGGCATATACACGGCGGACACGTCGCCGCAATTTTTGATCAATTTCTGGGCATGGCGCAATTGGCAGGCAAAAAGCCTGGCATGACCGGCACCCTGACAATGCGATACCTGAAACCCACACCACTCAATACCGATCTGGACCTGGAAGCCGAGGTGGAGATACTGGAGGGCAGGAAGACACGGGTTAAAGGCAAGATCATCAACAAGGGCTGTGTTACAGCTACCTGTGAGGGCCTTTTCATCAGGCCGAAGTGGGCTTTAACGGCTAACGACTAGCCAAGTACAGGTTAAGTCTCGAAATCGTCTTCGCTGGTAATCAAACTGCTGTTGAACGTATCCACAGAAGAATCATCAGAAAGATAAGTATCTTTGTCCGAAAAAATTTCAGTGAATGCTATCGCATCCTCACGCAAACGTGCATTTTTCGGGCTGGGCGGCCCAGCGGAAAAAGTTGACGATGAGGATTCCGACTGTGGCACAGAATACCCAGTGGTAGGCTCTGCCGCTGCGGCAGTTGTCTCCTCAAGCATACGGGTATCCGCTAAGGGCACGGTGTCATCCATATCCACCATTGACGGTTTGTCACCCGCAAAACCAGTACTGTCCAAGGGTTGTGTTAATTCAACCTCGGGCTCCGGTTGGCTGACTTCGCTCGCGACGACCTGATCACGCGCGATGTCTTCGGGCAGTTCGTAATTCGAGGGCGTCATGGCTGGAGCAGCATAACCGGCATCAAAACCATCGACTACCATCTCGCGCGGAGCCGGATTCCGTAAACTCGGAGGTGGTGCGACCATGGACGCATTGGCATCGGCAAACACCTGTTCTCTTTTCAAACCGGGCTCGAGATTTCTTTCACTGCGTTTTGCGCCCGCTGGCCGCTGCTCATCAGCAATGGTATCTAGCTGAGGTATTTGCTCTTTTGGTTCCCTGACGAGCGCCCTTCGCTCGGGACGAAGTTCTTGGTCCCGTCTCGGGCGTATAGCACTTTGGCCAATAGTGGGGACCTGATTACTACTGCCGATAAAGGCCAGGTTTTCCAGCGCATCATCGAGCAAAGCAGCATCAGCAGATACCATTTCAGACTCTGGTATCAGCTTACGGGCCTGTTCCGCCAACGTACCAGGCGCAGTGCTGGGCTCAGAGCGCATTATAGGGGGCGCCCGGTTCAGCGCGTCGAGATCATAGGCAGAATTACTGCCTGCTACCCGCCGCGGGGTATAGGCTATCGGCACGTCCAAACCGGCAGACGGCATCGCATACCCTGGCTGTAGAGTGCTCGATTTTGTTTGTTCGGCCGTGATTGTGGCTGCCGAATCCGCAAATATATGCGGTTCACTTGCCATTCCAGCACCCATTTTGTGGGGTGCAAACCCTCTGTCGTGTCCCGTTTTTAAAGAGAAATCGCCGTCCCCAGATTCCTCCTCGTTGCGTAACGCCCGTTGTTTAAGCACTTCATTAGCACACTCACTCCAACGACCAAAATTAGCGGACTCGGCCGGATCGGGCATTTTGTGTTTGCGAAAGGCCTGCTGCTCTGACATGAAGCGATGTTTTACCGCGCGATAATGGTATATATGATCCTCAGTCTCCAGCGGTACCACAGCGGAGCCGCCACGGATAATTAACATTTGCGGCGGCAGCTGCCCCTGAAGGCTGTGCAACAAATCTGCAAGAAAACAAAGCCGCAACGCCGAATGTACACTGGTTTTCTTCTGCGTACTGCACGGCACGTAGAGGTAGTTGCCGAGCTGTGAATAACCGCTGGTACGCATGAGTAAGTTAGCCGAACCCGATAAGGCACCAAGGGCCAACTGACCGTTGACAATAAAGTCAACGCCTTTACGCATGGCATCAAGTGTACTGGAACGGCGAATTGATTCTTCCAGGTGCGGCTCAATCAACATCACGTTCTTACCCTCTGCGCGCAGAGTATCGGCAAGGTCATTCTGGGTATCGATGGTATCGCGGGGGGCTTCGCTACCGACGTCTGGTGGAATACCGTGGTCGCGGTTTTCCAGGGTCAGTCGTTCCATCCAGCATGCGAAGGGTGATTCTTTGAAGAGCACAAAATCTTCAGAGGTATATGTGATGGCATTATCAACGCTATAGCGATACATAAACTACTGCTGGTTCCCTGTCAGAACTGAAGTAAGCCAAGCCGATTTTTTCACTACGGCCGTTTGTGTATTTATATCCGAATGTGCTGCGACTGTCTATGCACAGAGGCCAAATGCGACAACAAATGGGTGTGAAAATATCACCCATTTGAGTCACAGGAAAATAGCGATCAAAATTTGTTCAGTTTACGGTTTCGAATCAACCGCTCTGCTCAAGGCGAAATGCGCTCGCTCGTTCACAAAGTGCAGAATATTGGTTGAATCTTCCTTATCTATCTCACCGCCAAACCCGACCATGCCGTTTTGCCAGTGCATACCACCGAGCACAATCGCATCCCATTGGGCGCGCGTTTCGGTGGTTATTGCCCGCAGGTCTGGAGGCGTACCACCAGCCACTGCACTTGCGCCGTGACAGGCGAAACAATACTGGTGGAATACCTGTTCGCCGGCAGCAATCTGCTCGGGAGTTCCGGCTTGCTCAGGCGGAGTGAAAACCAGTCCATTGGCACGCTCAGGGGCAGCGGGTAATACTTCCTTGGCACCCAGTTTGAATACCAGCAAACGACTGTAGTTCGGTCTGGGGCCAGTGTTGTCGTCATCGCCGGATGTGAGCGCAAAGGTTCCGCCCCAACCCGCCACAACAGCGACATACTGCTCGCCGCCTCTTCTGAAGGTAACAGGCGGTGCGACGATGCCAGTCTGGGCATCAAAGTGCCACAGGGGTTCACCCTTATCCGCACTATAAGCAACCAACTGGCCATCGGCGTTGCCCTGAAAGAGCAAGTTACCCGCAGTGGATAACATACCACCGTTCCACGGATCATTATGAGCCACACGCCAGCGCTCTTTCTGCGCCACGGGGTCCCAGGCAGTGATATAACCCTCGACAGTATCCAGAACCGCTTCGCGCTCTATCGGATCATCAGGCAGCAGAGCCGCGCGAGGGTCAGTTCCGGTATTCCAGAAACCGGGCCGGTGCTTGAAGTTCTCGTCCTGCGCATAAACATGGGGAACATCCTGCACTGGGATATATACAAGCCCAGCCTCGGGGTTATAACTCATGGGATGCCAGTTGTGGGCACCATATGGTGATGGAAATGTAGGCGCAGGTTCATTTTCATAACGAGCCCCTTCGGTTTCGACTGGCCTGCCCGTTTTCGGGTCGATATGCGAAGCCCAAGTGACTAAACCGTAGGGCTGTGCGGAGATGAACTCGCCATTTGTACGGTCAATAACATAGAAAAAACCATTTTTGGGCGCCTGCATAACGACCTTCCGCATCGCACCGTCTATTTCCATATCCGCCAGAATCATATGCTGCGTAGCGGTATAATCCCAGCTGTCGCCCGGTGTGGTCTGGTAATGCCAGACATAACTGCCGTCGTCGGGGTTAATGGCCAGAATACTGGACAGGTACAGGTTGTCGCCCCCATCAGGACTGCGGATTTCCCGGTTCCAGGGGGAACCATTGCCCACGCCCAGATACAAAAGGTTTAACTCGGCGTCATAGGCCATGGAATCCCAAACCGTGCCGCCCCCACCAATCTCCCACCAGGGGCCACCACCCCAGGTTTTGGCCGCTTTTTCCATCGCGGGCCTTTCAAACGGTTCGTCGGGATTGCCCGGGACCGTGTAAAAACGCCAAAGCATTTCACCGCTATCGACACTGTAGGCACTTACATATCCTCTAACGCCATATTCACCCCCACCATTGCCAATAATCGCCTTGCCCTTAACAATTCGCGGCGCACCAGTGATCGAGTAAGGCAAATTGGTATCAGTGGTTTGAACTTCCCAACGTTTTTCCCCAGTGGCTGCGTCAAGTGAAACCAGACGGCCATCGAGCGTGCCAAACACCAGCCGTCCGTCATCCAGGGCGACACCGCGATTAACCACATCGCAACAGGTATGAACAGCCCAATTGCGCGGCACCTCCGGATCGTAAAACCACAACAACTCGCCACTAACCGCATCGTGCGCAAAAACCATACTCCATGAACTGCTACTGTACATAACGCCGTCATGAATCAACGGCGTAGACTCCATACCTCGATTGGTTGGGTAGTCAAAATGCCATGCCAACCCGAGGTTCTCAACGTTCTCGTTATTAATTTCGTTCAGGGGACTATGACGCCCTTCCCCGTCGGTAAGGCCATGTTTGAGCCAGTCTACGTCAGCTTTAATGGCGCTGGCGACAGGTGCACCAGCAGCAGGTGTTTCAGATGTGGTAGTGCCTTCGTCGGCACAAGCGGTGACCAGCAAATAGCTGAGCAAAATTGCAATCGTACTTTTCATGGGCGAGCCCTTCTTATAGGTTGTTATTGCTTACGATAGATCGTCGCACCACCGACGAGTGTTTGTTCTACTACCAATTCTCGCATGGCCATCGGGTCATCGAGCGGACTACCCGACAATACGATCAGGTCGGCCAACTTTCCCGGCTCCAAAGAACCACGATTTTGTTCCTGAAAAACCTGCCAAGCAGCATCAATGGTCACCGCGCGTAACGCATCCATAACAGAGATTCGCTGTTGTGGACCAAGTACATCGCCCGCGTAAGTTTGTCTGTGCACCATGCTCCATACCGCCTGCAACGGCAGCATTGGCGTTACAGGTGTATCGAGGTGGGAGCTAAATCGCACACCGTGGTTCTGCGCCCATTTTGCCGGACTCATCACCGCCGCACGCTCTGGCCCCATAAAAATATCGCGATGCCTGTCGCCCCAATAATAGGTATGTGCCGAAAAGAAACTCGGCGTTACACCCAACTCTTTCATTCGCGCTATTTGGTCCTCACGGGCCATCTGCGCATGAATAAGAATAAGCCGCGGATCAGCAACGGGATGAATAGCCTGGGCCGCCTCAAAGGCATCCAGTGCATCTTCAACTGATTCATCACCGTTGGTGTGAATAGCAAGCTGATAACCGGCACTGTGCAGGGCTTCAACCTGTTCAAACAGGTCCTCGCGTGGCACCGCCGCATAACCGCGGTAACTGGCATCACCGTGATACGGCACATGGTATGGCTTGCTAAGATAGCCGGTATACCCTTGAATGCTGCCATCTGCCACTATTTTTACTGGCCCCATCACCAACAGATCATTGGCATAGTCCGCAGGGTCATATTCACCATTGAGCAGGGTTTCCTGAAATTGATCCTGCATCGGAAAAATAACCAAGCGCAGAGGAATCACTCCCAACGAACTGAATAAAGACAAAGCCTGTGCGAGTGGTTTACTGGTGCCACCTGACTGCGCTGTGGTAACACCCACCGTGGCATATTGCCTGACCGCTTCCTTCATAAGGCGATAGCCGTCCACTATTCCGGCGTTCTGTATCAACTCCAGAATCGCTGTGCGCGCTGTCTCCTCCAACAACCCGTTGGGTTCGCGCGAATTGGGCCGGCGTCCAATAACTCCCCCAATCGGATCTGGCGTGCCTGCGTCTATGCCAACGCGCTCCAGACCCATGCTGTTGGCAACAATCATGTGGCCAGAGACATGCATTGCGGCAATAGGGTGGTCAGTGGAAACCTCATCCAGTTCAGCGCGGGTCAGATGGCGCATCTCGGCTAGTAAGGTATCATCGTAGCCGAAACCCTGAACCCACTCCCCGGCCTTTGTTTTTGCTGCCTGCACTCGCAAGGCATCCAATACCTGCGCTACGGTGGTTTTATCCCCCACCGGCGGACTGGTCAGGTCGGCGGACACCTTACTCAGTGCCGAACCTGGAAAGTGGCCGTGAGCATCGATAAACCCAGGTAATAGTGTTCGCCCACGAAGATCTACCACTTTCGTTTCCGGATCCACCAGCGCCATGATTTCTTCAGTGCTACCAAGCTTGTCTATAAATGCCCCGCGCACCGACAACGCTTCAACAATCCGGTTGTCACCATCCATCGTGAGCACGTCGCCGTTGATAAATACCTGGTGCGTGGGAGGTGCTGGCAAGCGGGTGGCCATCTTGAATAACAGCACCATACCAACAGACAGTGTGGCCACTACAGCCAGGACAATTTTCCAATTCATAGACTGAGAATATCCCTTAGGATTTAGGCGGCAACCGGACCAATAAGAATATCCGCAAGACACGCCCGGTGCCAGGCGGCGTCTCCCCACAACAACTGATTATGCTTCTGGCGCTTAAAATAGAGATGCAAAAAGCACTCCCAGGTAAAACCAATACCACCATGATATTGCACAGAGCGCCCGGAGGCATACGCTGCGGTATCACTTGCTGAGGCCTTGGCCATATGTGCTGCCTGTATTGCTATCTCAGGACTGGTATCGATAGCGCATGCCGCGCTGTACACCAACGATTTGGTCTGGTCGATTTGTATCATCACATCCACGAGCGGATGTTTTACCGCCTGAAAGAAGCCCAATGGCTTGTCAAACTGCTTACGCGTAGAGACATATTCCACTGTGGTCTGCAGTTGCCATTCGGCAGCCCCGACTATATCAGCAGCCAAAATTGTCCAAATGGCGGGAAAGGCCTGATTAAGTGCCGCCAGGCCATTTGTACTGAGCTCCAGGGCATCTACATTGTCAAAACTGACGTGGGCCTGATCCCGCGTCAGGTCAACTATGGCGTCCGGAATTACCGTAACCCCGGGGGCATCTACTGCCACCCAATACAAGGACAGCCCACCGGGGCCATTGGCACTGACCAGCAGACTATCAACCTTGCTCGCATCCTGGACGTACCAGGCGGTGCCGCTAATTTTGCCATTTTCTACCGCAACATCGCTCGCACCAGCATCCCAGTTACCTTGACTATTTGTAATGGCCAGACTGGCAGACTGACCCTGTGCTATTTCGCCGAGGGGTTCCAATGCCGAATCACCGCAGGCAGACAGTACATAAGTGGCACTGAGTGTCGGCAACAAGGGACAGGGAAACGCCGCGCGGCCCAACTCCTCAACCAGTCCCGCCACAGCAACAACCGGCATACCAATACCGCCGGCAGATTCTGGCACCGCCAGCATCGTCCAGCCCAGATCCACCATCTGTTGCCAGAGGGATTTGTCCCAGAGGGAAACGGGACCACGCGCTGGGTTGGGGTCGGAGGCGACCATTGTATGTAGCTGGTCAGTGGGGAAATTATCTGCAAAAAACTTTCGCGCCGAGGCTTTCAGCAGCGCCGCCTCTTCACCAAATCCAAAATTATTAGGTTGTGACATCGTGTTCTCCTTATTTGGACTTGGGCATGCCAAGCACGCGTTCGCCGAGAATGTTGCGCTGTACTTCGCTGGTGCCCGCTGCGATCGTCATGCCATAGGAATTCATATAAGCCATTGGCCACTGGCCGCCTGCCGGTGCGTTTTCATCCCCCAGGTACAAAGAGGCACTGGCACCTTCAACCTCCATCGCTATGGCAGCCGTATCCTGCGCGATTTCGCTGGCCAACAACTTGTTTTGCAGTTGCAGTCGCATCGGGTGGTCCAACAGGTCCGGAACTCTGGAACGCCGTTGATTATGCTTCAAGCCCTCTTCTCGAATCACTTGCTGCATCATTCGATCTCGCAGCAATGGATCGTCGGCTGCCGTTTTGCCCCCACGGGAAGACTGCTTTGCCAGACCTATTAAATTCGCAGAGTTGGTGGCGTGAGTCGATTTACCCCTAAGCCCACCAGAACGAGGAGTTTGTAGCTCGCCCGCTCCGCGCTCGTGCAGCAGTGTGGTC
Source organism: Halioglobus sp. (assembly GCA_036961345.1). Taxonomy (GTDB): domain Bacteria; phylum Pseudomonadota; class Gammaproteobacteria; order Pseudomonadales; family Halieaceae; genus JBALVT01. The sequence continues at coordinate 11,588 of JBALVT010000009.1, read as the reverse complement.
ATTGCCACCTGCCAGCCCTTACCCAGTTCGTCCAGGCGATAGCTATCATCCACTTCAAGGTCATCAAATATCACTTCGTTGAAACCTGTCTCGCCGGTTATTTTAATCAGTGGCCGTACAGTGACACCTTTGCCCAGTGCGGAGCGAATCGGCACAACAAAATAAGACAAGCCGTCGTATTTATGGGATCGATCTGTGCGCAGAAGAAGAATCATCCACTCGCCAAAATGAGCCAGAGAAGTCCAGACCTTGTGGCCGTTTATCACCCACTTGTCGCCCCGTTTTTCGGCGAAGGTTTGCACGCTGGCCAGGTCTGATCCTGCACCGGGCTCGCTAAAGCCCTGGCACCAGATGTCCTCACCAGAAAAAAGGCGCGGCAGCAGGCGTTGTTTCAACTCTTCCTGAGCGTGGTAAAAAACTGTGGGCGCCGCCATACCCAGACCAATAACATTGGGCATGAAGGGTGTGCGGGCCGCAATCATTTCCTCATTGGCAACGCGCTGACAATCGTTACGCCCTCCGCCGCCTACCTCAATGGGGTAATCACAGCCAACAAGGCCAGCGTCGTATGCGGACTTCTGCCACGCCTGCAGGTAATGCAACTGCTCAGACGTCATTATCTCTAACGGCGACAGCGGCAGCCGCACGGGAGGTTCTCCCGGTGTATTATCTTGCAACCAACTCTTACAATGCTGGCGAAACTCGGCCTGTTCAGGCGTGTCCTTACTAGCGCTTTGCGACATCAACTGCTCCAATAAATTATTCTGGGTTGTTAATAACAGTAAAAACCATGGGGGATTCTACCCAGCCCCGGGGTGGCTGGAAAGCAAACTGTTAAAACTTTATCTCAATAATGGGGCGGCGGCTCATTCGCCGGTGCAGCGGTGTTTTGTTCCGAATCGGTTGCCTGCTCTTCCTGCCGCTGCTTTAACAATTCAACCTGACGCCTCAGCGTTGTAATCTCTTGCTGCTGCGATGCAATGGCCGCATTTAGCGCCTCTACGGTGTCTTCGGTAAAGGCCATCTGGCTCTGCAGCTCGACCATGTCTTCTTGCAGTTTGTCGATATCAGCCACAAAACTCTCCCTAATTACCCAGACCAAACGTTCCCGTGCGAGACGCAGGCTAATATACTGTCACTCATCGCACAATAAAGACTGCACAATGAGCAAAAACAAAAATACCAACTCCCGCCTCGTGTACTCCACCGAGTCGGGCAGACTGTGCCCACAATGCCATCGGGCAGTCGCCGAGTGTGTCTGCGGCAAGGACCGTCCGGCCACTCTCGGCGACGGTATAGTAAGGCTACGCAGGGAAACCAAAGGCAGAGGGGGCAAAGCAGTCAGCATTGTCACCGGCGTGCCCCTCGCCGGCAGTGAGCTGAAAACACTCGCCAAAGCCCTTAAGCAGCGCTGCGGTGTTGGCGGGTCGGTAAAAGGCGACGAAATAGAAATTCAGGGCGACCAGCGCGAGATACTAAAAGTAGAATTAGAAAAACGGGGTTACACCGTAAAAATTGCCGGTGGTTAGTCCAGTTTTCTGGAACTTACCGTTATATAGCTTCAAAAGGGAGTGATTGTAGCCCTCTCTGGCACCAACCACTCTTCCTTTCCAGGCCTCCAACCCTGCCTAAAAAAGTGAGTTACGTAAGACTCTAGAAATAATAGTTAAATAAGTGACGCAAACCGTTATTTTTATTGGATTTATTTTTTTTCTGTGTTAAAAAGTACCCTGTGAGCTAGGAAAAGTCGAGAAAAGGGGAGGATCTCCCAATCTCGGATAACAATAACCCAGCCACATATGGCCACAAAAGTGAAATTGCAGTATCTGACGGATTAGACAGCCCTGCGAGGTGCTAGGACATGTACGTTACCGCAGAACACCTGAGAGATCAGGTCATCGGACCAACCCTGAAATACCTGGGAGTCTGGACCCCCGCCATTGAATCGTTCCTGCTCAATACCGCCGTAGATGCTCCTGAATTGGGGTTATTCTCTGCGCGTAATGATGGCCTTGGCATGTTCCACATTACCTCGGCTCAACACCGGGATATCTGGGATCGCTATTTGGCCTTCAATCCGGACATGGCAAGCCGTGTTCGTGGATTGGCAAGCCAACGGGTTTTTTTGACGGAACCAGATAAGGAGCTTCAAACGAACCTCGGTTACAGTACTGCTGTGGCCTGGTTACTTTATATGCGCTCCGGCATGGTGATCGAAGAGACCGAGCAACCAGAACACCGGTTATCGATGGCCTAAACAGGCTTTAAAGCTCTTTCTTTTGGAAGGCGCTGTATTGCATGCCAGATTGACAGGTCTTCGGGTCTGTCAATATCGGGCAAGCTCGCAAGCCCCTCCCAATTAATCGATAGCCCCTCCAGGATTTTCACGGTATCAGCCCACACCGTGTTTTGCCCCCATTCAATACCCTCAAACATTTCACAGCACAATTGGGTCATGCCCACGAGGACGTACCCGCCATCATCCGCAGGGCCCAATACCACCGAATTTGAAGCCAATGCGCGAACCGCCCCAGACAAATAATGTGGACTTATTGCAGGACAATCACTACCCACCAGAATGACGCACTGGTAACGAGCCAAACCATCGGCCAGTGCGTGACACATACGCGCACCTAAATCCTCTCCACATTGCAACGCGATACAAGACACGCCCTGGTTAAGACAGCGCTTAAACGTTTGATGTTCGCTGTTACCCGATACCCACAGCTCAACCTCGCCCAACCCAGCATTGCAAAGGGAATGGCAGGTCCACTCAAGCAACTCCTGATGCAACGCGCAGGCTTGCTCCGCATTGAGTACCGGTAACATTCGCGTTTTAACCTGCCCCGGTACCGGTGACTTGGCAAACTGAATCAGTAACAGCTCGCCTTTATGACCGGCGTGGTCAGCGACCATAGTATCGCTGCCATAGCCGCTGTGGAGAAACGCCGCAAACATAAGCCAGCCGCAAGGCCCACATATCCAAAACAGTGCGCGCTACACCGCGGGTTTCCCAACGTCTACTGGAACTTACAACCGGATTGTCGATTATTATCGGCGAACCATAATTTCTCAATCGTTTGCAAAACTCTACATCTTCCATCAACGGAATATTCGCAAACCCTCCAGTTTGCTCAAGTAAATCCCGGTGCACAAAAAGCATTTGATCACCTGTGGCGACACTGGTAACACGCGAACGTATATTCATGGCGGTCTCAATGACCCTGAAAGCTCTTTTTCGGGAATCCAGGCGAGATCGGCAAAATCCCCAACTTGGTGAGGCACTCAAAACCTCGGCCAAGGCCTGATCCGAAACCGTAGGACGAGAGTCTGCATGCAAAAAACATACGTAGCGACCGCTTGCCACCGCAGCGCCATGATTCATTTGCTGTGCTCTTGAAGGTTCGCACGTTAACAGACTGTGGCACAGCGGGCGAGCGATCGCCACGGTATTGTCGACGCTGCCACCGTCGACGACAATAAACTCACAATGCGGGTATTGCGTTTGAAGAGCGCACAATAAATCGGCTATGCAAGCCTCTTCGTTTAGTACCGGAATAACAAAACTGAAGGTGGCACGGCTCACAACTAAAGAGCGCCACCACAACTGCTACCCTGCCCGGCCGTACAGCCATAACAGTGTTCACCAATAGTAATAGAAGCGCCATTTAGCGTTGCTGAAGTAAGAAGGTCCGAGATGTGTGTTTGATCGCCGCCGGTAGCTGCCAGCGGTAAATCAAGCATCTGGTTAAAGTCGCAATCATAAACATAACCTTGCCAGTCGATACTCAATAGGCTTTTACACATCACCGTTTGCAGGTTTGAATCACTAAAACTGTTGCGCAGCAAACTCATGTAGCCGTGATATTGATCCTGCGCCAACAGCACGGCGCCAAATCGACTGATAGGCATATTGGTAATCACGAACAGTTGATTAAACTTCAGGCCAAACCGTTCCCCCAGCTCACGTTTATAATCAAGTTCCAGAGCACCCTGGGACGGTGGCAGCACAGGCCCTACAGGGTTGTAAACAAGATTGAGCTGCAGCTGTTCTTCAATGCCATAACCCAATTCATTTAATAATTGAATGGCTCGAATACTGTCATCATAAACGCCTTTGCCGCGCTGTTCTTCAACATTGCTTTCCAAGTAGCACGGTAATGAGGCGGTAATCTCAACTTGCTCCTTAGCCAGGAATTCGGCCAACCCTTCCTGACCAGGTTCGAACAGCACTGTTAGGTTACAGCGGTCGATCACTTTCATCCCAAGTGCTCTGGCGCGACTGACAAAATGGCGAAAATGCGGGTTGAGCTCTGGTGCTCCGCCAGTAAGATCCAAGGTTTTAACGCCCGTACGCGCCGCCAGCTCAAGCACCTGCTCCATGGTTTCCAGACTCATAAGCTCAGTGCGACTGGGCCCAGCGTTAACGTGGCAGTGCACACAACTGAGGTTGCACAGGTATCCCAGATTGAGTTGCAGGGTGTGCAGATCTTCTCTGGTAATTGGTGGAAAGTCTGTAACCAACAACAGCGGGCGGGTATCAAGCATGAATTCAATGTACTCCGTAACGACAATGCCAGGCAAAGAGCCAATTAGTATTTTGCCTGCAACTCCGCAGGAGTCAGAATGCTCCGATCCTCACCCAGCAGGTGCTGAAACACTACATTGTATGACAGCACTGCCTGAACATAGTTGCGTGTTTCTTTGTAGGGAATTGTTTCTATCCAGATTTCAACAGGCACAGCATCGACGGCTTTATGGCGCCAGCGATCTACACGATGTGGGCCGGCATTATAAGCGGTGAGCGCAAACACACGATTGCCGTCGTAGCGATCCAGCAACTGCTTGTAATAAGTACTGCCCAGCAGGACGTTATGATCGACCTCATAGAGATCGGAACTACTGTGGCGTTTACCCAGGGAGGAGGCAACCTGCTTACCCGTAGCAGGCATAAGTTGCATCAACCCCCTAGCCCCCACCGGCGAATTCGCCTGGGGGAAAAAAGCACTTTCTCGCCGGGCAATGGCCATTAGCTCGGTGTTCGGAACTTGCTGCAAAGATGCATAATGCGTGAAGGTGTCTGTCCAGGGCATGGGGAATCGTAAATCGAGGCGATCCCAGGCCTTGGCTTTATTCGCGGCGTCGATCGCCATTCGGTGCCAACCTTGTTGCGAGGCAAGTGAACCTAGCTCCTCGCGCGTTTGCGCATCATTGCCCTCGAGAATATTAAACCACTCGGCGTGGGCCAAGCGCTCCTCGCTGTGGAAGAATAGCTCCTCAACACGCTGTACCGCGGGAATGTCCTTTAGCGGCGCAAGCTTTTCCGATGCCAGCACCAGGGGTTTGTTGTTGAACGCATAGGTTTTGCCCAGTCGGTCTGCCGCAAGAAAACTGTAATAGCCGCGCTCTAGAGAAAGCGCCGCCATAGTTTCACCGGCCCGGACTGCCTCGCCACGTTGCTCGTCGATTATAGCGCCCCAGTACCGCCACACCGCTTCTTGTGACTTGGCCTGCGATAAATGCGACAGGGTTTGTGCCATGCCGCTCCAGTTCTGCTCACTTAGCTGCCAACGCAGGCGCAATCCTGTGAGCTTGTCATTGGCAAGGCGGCCCAGTGATTGATCGAGCCAGCTTATGTTTTTTTCCGTTTTGGCAAACAAACTCTGCAGTGCAATGGCGTACTCCACCTGCTCAGTTTGTTCGGCTGTAAACGTCAGTATCCCAATATAGTGCTGCCAATACTCCAGGGCACGCTCGGGATTATACCGGGCCAAATAAGCCAGTCCGTGGGTGGTGATATCCGCAGAATATACATTGGAAACTGGCAAAATTTGCTGTTTTATCCGCTCTGGCTTAGCGTATACCGCCAATAATTTATCGGACCATGGCTGTAGCTCACTGCTGCTTTTTCGCGCTATGTATTGCAGTAGTGAGCGCTGGCGAGCATCGAAGGCTTTCAGCATTCTCGCCCAAATAATGTCATCACTTAACTGGTCTGCTTTAAGCCAGGCGGAAAATAGCGGGTCACACTGCTTGGGCCGCGACTCACCGTGTACCCAGAGTCTTTCGGCGCCTTCCCAGGCCGCCAGGGCATCACCCGATGCCAGCTTGGCTCTAAAAAAATAGCATTTTAGCTCTATGGCATTCGGCTCATCGGGCATCACCGCCAGGAAATCCTGCCAGCGACGGTCCCTGCCGGCTTGATTCAGATATACAGCAAGATATCGGTTGGGCAGCGGAGAATCCTGTGTTAACGAAACAAAACGCTGAACTTCAACCGGGCGCACCTTGCGCACGTTACTGCTGAGTTTGAAATAATCGAGGTACATCGCCAATGGGTAGGTATCGAGATTGGAACGGATTTTTTCGTAGTCTGCCCCACCACCACGCTTTACAGCACTGACAGCATCCTGATAGTCGCTTCTGTCCTGGGCCGACGTACCAAACGCGACTCCAGACCAAAGTTGTAAAACGACACAAATGAGCACACAACCGGCCGGAAAACGCACCACAAAACTACCTCAAAATCTACCACGGGGAAATCGGCGAAGCCGTAAGCTTCGCCTGTCAGAGGCACTAGGTTGATACGCCTGCGGGATGATTGCAAGCACGCACTGAGAATTTTTTCCAACACCAGGTTGTGCTTTGCCAGTAGTGACTAAAACAACAAGCCAACTGTTGGCAGGCTGATGTCTGAGTAATCCAGAACCACTTCGCGATGTTGAATTTTATAACCGCCTTCTTCGTGCAGCAGCGTGTCTCTACGTTGGCCAGAGTAAACATAATTTTCACTACCGGGTCTGGCGTAATACAACAAAAAGTTGTTCAGCACCGTGTGCAAATTCCCTTCGGTAGACATCAGCTCTACATTGCCGATTATTCTTCGCGTTCGGGCCGGGGGGTTTTCAGACCAGGAGTTCATTTTGTAGGCCCTTTCCACTCGCACCATCAAGTGAATATAATTTTCCTCGCGAAGGGGGCAACCCATAGAATCCACACCTTCGAGCTCGCGGTCAATGTCGAGCATCTCCTCCCTACCACGATCGCGGTTGTTTACCGCTATATTCACCCGCGAAGGCATCACGTATTGAATATCTTCTGTTATCAGCGCCAGCCACTGCTGGTACTGACGATTGTCGAGCAACCTGGCCTCATGGTGGTAAAAGCGCTCCAACATGCGCTGCTGTTGTGGACTGGTATCGATGGCGGTATTACTCATACCCTGCCCTCCACTGCCTGTAGCTCATCGCGCCAACGGCTGAAAAAATGCCTGGCATAAAATTCGTTGGCGGTAACACTCACCAACCCCGGCATATCGGGATGAGGTTTTTCTTCATTCAGACCCAGCCCGTAGAAATAGGGTTTATCGTCGGCGAAATCGATATTACTGCCTTTAAACTGTTGCACCCATACTTCGGAGTCTTCCTGCTCCAGAATACCTCCGGGGCCAAAAAACGAGCTGTAGTTAGTGCGCAGGACTTTTTTTACTGAATCGGGTGCATCGGCCGGCACCGCCGCCCAAGACCAGTATTCCACCTTGCCCGGCCCCCGAGGATGGGACACTTTAAAAGAGGTGTTAGACCATAAAAAAGACAGGTTGGGATACACGCCGTAGGTAAGACCCTTCATTCTTGAGCGGATATCCCCTACCCGCTCGGCCGCTCTAGCTTGCACTTCCAGCAAGTATTCCTGCACCTCCGGGCCACCAAATAGCCCTCCCATTCCCTCCATTCCCCAGGCGATTTCATTGGCAGGTGTATTTTCAGGCATAATCCGGAATGTGGCCCCATGGCCGGGCTCGGTCACCACGCTGTAGCCCAGTTTCTCAATCATATCCTGAGCCTCCCGGGGAATAATCGAGCTGTGCAGAAAAGCGCCGTGATTCACATCACCCAGCTGATTTTCCACTGGCAATTTCCAATTGGCATTCATCAGCCAGCGGTGGGGAGCCCCCATAAATTCAATGCCCTCGGGGAAACGATCAAAAAAGGCATCCAGATAAAAACGCATGTCGCCCAGATATTGATCAAGCGGGATTATCGCCTCATCAAAGCTACCAAAAATCATGCCACGCCAGGACTCCACCCTGGGTACTCGCTTAAGGCCCAGCAGGCTTTTATCGGGTTTAACTGCCACCTCACTTTCCTGTGGAATGGTAACCAGCGCACCTTCAACTGAGTACGACCAACTATGATAAGGGCACACAAAACGCTTGGTATTGCCGTGATCCGATCGGCACACCGGCAGGCCCCGATGGCTGCAACTATTGATATTGGCGTAAACCTTACTGTCTTGCCCCCGGGAGAGAATAATGGGGGTTTCGCACATATAGGCCTGAACAAAATCGCCCGGGTTCTTTATTTGTGATTCATGCCCCAGAAACAACCAGGCTTTACCAAAAATGGCCTCTTTCTCCAACGCATAGACATCGGGGTCTGACCAACAGCGGCGGCTGATCATGGATGCATCGGAGCTCACCAGATCACTTATTTGGTATTTCACAAACACCTCACATAAATTATCAAACATTAATTTTTTGCAGTATATACGCCTATGAATCGAAAAATCGACCCAAATCTGCTAGTTTTTGATTAATTATTAACAATCAATCATTAATTTATGCCAAGCGACCCCAAAACTCAGTTAAAAAAGACCAAAGGTGCACTTACCGCAGCGAGGATTTTGGACGCAGCTGAGAGCCTGTTTGCCCACCAGGGATACGACGGCACAAGCCTGCGCCAGATAGCGGATAAAAGTGGTATTAAGGAACCTGGTTTATACAATCACTTTGCTGGTAAACAGGCGTTATATGAAGCTGTACTACACAGGGCATTGAACCCCATGGCCAATGCCCTGAGCGCCCATTTGGAGCGGGCTACCGGCCTGCACGATTACACAGACCTGCCGTCGGTGATGACAGATTTATTCATGGACCACCCTCAGATAGCCGCCCTGTTTCAACAGGCTATGCAGGGCGAAAAAGATTCCCTGGGGAATCAGTTGGTTTACAGATGGCTAGACACTTTGTTCAGCCAGGGCGTAAAAAGTATGGGAAAAGTAGAGGGAATTGGCGAACAGGATCAGGCAACCCTGGCCATCAACGTTATCGCCCTATTTAACATAACAACAGGGTATTTTCTTTCCCAGCGCGCCTTCGAAACAATGGCCGCTGGCAAACTGACAGATCCGGACAACATTGCGCGGCAGAAGCGCCTACTGCACAAGGTTATCCGGGCTATGTTAATCAGCCAGGCAAGCTGATTAGTTGACCGAAATACGCCGCGGTTCCAGCTCCTTCTCGACCAGCTTGGGTACCTTTAGCTTTAACACACCATCCGTGAATGATGCATTAATATCCGCTTCATGCACGTCAGTTCCCAAGTTAAAGCTACGCATATATTTGCCATAGCGGCGCTCCTGACGAATTAGCTTACCCTCTTCTTCCTCTTTGGATTCCTGATTAGTTTCCGTTTCCAATGTGAGAACACCGTCTTTTACATGCACGTGGATATCCTTTTTATCCACGCCAGGCAGCTCGGCAGTGATTTCATAATGATCATCGACATCCTTTATATCCACTCTGGGCGCAAAAAATGTTGCCGCCCGAGACTCCACTAGGCGCGGAGACCAAGCATCATTAAAAAAACGGTCCATATCAAACAAATTGTTTCGTGGGATTAAAGACATGGGATATCTCCTTTGGTTGGTGGCCTGCGTCTATAGAATATATAGGGACGCAGATCGATACCTTCAAGGGCAAAAAACTATCGGGAACCAAAGTGTTGATCCAAATCAAAAGTAAGGAACGCTTGCCATTGCAGCCCAGCATCAGGATAATTCGGCACTTCGCGAATTTCGCCATATCCCTGATGGCGTAGCGTTTTCCGCCCTTAGCTCAGCTGGATAGAGCGTCCCCCTCCTAAGGGGAAGGCCTCAGGTTCGAATCCTGAAGGGCGGGCCATTATCTCTTTGTATTTATTGAATTTATTTGTATAGCTATCAATTGGAATACACCCAGATAAACTACTTTGTTGCGTATTTGTTGCAGAATAAGTAACGATCAACCCCTATGCACCCCACGGGGTCAGGGAAGATGGCGGGGCATCACTGGCAGTTAGTGTGTCCGCTTACGAAAGTATTCCTTGGCCATAGGCTTAAGGCCATCGCTCCAGGCTTTCTCCAGAACCTGAAACCACTCTTCATCTACAACAGATGGTTCCAGTTCTTGAAGCTTATCGAGAGCTACTGATAGTTCATCTGCTGGTACTTTGATATCCATATCGGAATTATAGCTAATCGCTGAGATAAGTGCAGGCTCGATGACCGCTTTCACCACCAAGCAGACATGCTCGGATTGGCGACAGACTCCCACCATCACGTTTACAGTCCCGGGCCACGGGAAAGTCGCTAGAACGTCGCCTCGATCGTCGCTTGCAGATCCTCTCGTGCGGTGTCCCGAAGTGGGCCGCCATGTGCTCCGATCAGGTGAGCGAAGTCGAGCTTCGCGAGCCGCTCGAAGTCGGCCTTCAAGGAGCCCCCCTCAGGAGTCATTTTCTTGAGCCACGGGGGACCGATTTGGGCCCGACGGCGACGGAATCCGATTAGGTGCGAGGCGATTCGCGCGGGTGGGCTGCAGCCTTTCGTGTCGGGCCAGTTCTGGACGGCGTCACAGGTAACAAGGATTCCGCCGGCCCGTCGGACTAGCAACGCGCCCTCCTTGTCCTTCGAATCCCGGAACTCGAAGAATTCCGCATCGGGAATCGGGAGCGAGTCTGCACTCAACTGCCGCTGGGGTGCAGGATCTTGTGGACGTGTCCCATCGGGAAGTGCCCAGTAGGTCGCGCCAAAGCGCTCCAGGTAGTACGCGTCGTCGATGCCGTGCAGGTAGCCAAGTTTCACAACGTGGCGGACGGTCCCCAACTTCTCTAACTCGGCTTCACCGTCAGGGGAGAGCCGAACCGGGGACACCACCGTCAGCTCTTCACCACTTCGCACGATCACCATATTGCGGGTGAGGCGCATCAGGGGGGCGAACTGGATCGAGCCCTGCACCCAGAACACACCGTCCTCAATCTCTTCGATCGGTCCGTGCGGCATTGCGGCGGGGGGTTCAGTCATTTCGATCTCCACGTTATTAAAGTCGGTAAAGGATAGAAATTGAAGTAAATGGACAGGCGCGCTTACGGCCGTCATGAGTCGGTTGCTGCTGTTGACGATATCACAGCTCAATGGGTCGCTGATAGGCGAAAGGAGACATCACGCCATGTCTGCTAACACCACATTTGAGACATCATTATCTGAAAAATCCGGCCCTGATTTTGTCTCTTATGAGCCAGCTAAGGCCCTAACGTCCTGCTGAGTCTCAATACAGAGCCACGATTCGGTTTCTAACGCCTTCACCTATTAGCAGACATCGAGGTATCCTTGCGGGTGGTCTAACAACAAGGAGAGCAAGATGGACTGGAATGCAATCGGAGCGATTGGAGAAGTGTTAGGAGCGGTGGCTGTTATAGCGACGCTCCTGTATTTAGGGACGCAGATTTCACAAACGAATCGAATCGCGAAAAGTTCGGTAGCTCGAGAACTAC
>JBALVT010000099.1:0-14812 GCA_036961345.1 Halioglobus sp. | reverse complement strand
CGTTGCGCAATTAATAGACTTGATTGCCATGCCCTTGATAACATTCCGCATCGTATAACACAGAGTTTACCGTGCAGTTATTTTCTTCCCGAGTTCGTATAGCCTTAATGCTGTTAATCTGGCTTATTGCCCTGGGTGCTCTGGTGCTTTGGCTAAGCAGCGCCAGGGTTGCCCATGTAACCGTTGGCGGCGGGCCCGCAGGCAGTGAAACTCTCGCGCTCGCGCAGGCTATTGCCGAGGTTTTAAACGCTTCTAATGCGGGCTTCGATATGCGGGTTTTCGAAACCGGTGGAAGCGCAGAAAATATGCGCCTGCTCAAAACCGGCCAAATCGATTTTGGGACTGTTCAGGCAGATACGCCCGTTCCCGAGGGCATTGTTGGGGTCACAACACTCTACTCTGACGCCTACCACCTCATCGTTCAGGTCGATTCAGGTATACATACTTTTTCTGACCTGCGGAATCATCGCATCGCAATACCCCCTTCTTCCAGTGGTCAGTTCTACTCATTCTGGTTTCTGGCTAACCATTTTGGGCTGCAAGAGGAGGATTTAAACGCCCTTCCGATGGCAGAAGCCGCTGCCAATTTTGCAATGGAACAAGGGCAGGTCGATGCAATATTCCGTGTCCGAGCCCCTGGGAATAACATTATCCGTGAGCTCATTGGCGACAAAGCTCTCCGCTTGGTACCGATTTTGCAATCTGAAGCACTGGGGCTTAAACAGCCAGCCATCTCGCCAGGCATAATTCCCCTGGGATCCTATCGCGGAAGCCCTGCTCTGCCAGAGCTGGATTTGGCCACAGCGGTGTTAAGTCGCCTATTGGTGGCAAGAGAAAACCTCGATACACGGTTAGTTTATTCTTTAACAAAGCAAATTTATGAACGCCGGTCGGATATTCTGGAGCACAGCAAACTGGCTGGATTCATAGGGCCACTGCCTGAAGACTCAGTCAGCGCCATTCCCGCCCACCTTGGTGCCCGTCATTATTACGATCGAGAGAAACCGGGTTTTATGCAGCAAAATGCTCGCCTGGTTTCAGCCATTCTGTACATGGCGGCCATAATATTCTCCGCCTTGCTCGGTCTGCGGAGCTACTGGATAAAGTCGAGACGTCTAAGGATGACAGGTTTCAATCAACGGCTGATGGCAATTGCCACGACAGTTGGAAACGAATCAGATACGAGTATTCTGGCAGCCGATAAAAAGCAGTTAGTGGAAATTTTGGCGGAAGTTATCAGCGATCTCGACAAGCAAAAGGTTAGCCAGGAAGAGTTTGAGCACTTCAGCTTTACCTGGCAGGCAGTCGACGCCCTGGTTAGAGACCAAATAAATCTTGTTCATTCAGGGCCCTTTGAAACACCCAGCAAAGCGAAAACCAAGCCATGAGCAGTAAACGATTCTGGATAGCGTGCACTTCAGGCATGGCCTTGATAACACTATTGGCAGCCTGGGGCTTAAGTTACATTTTCTTGCAACAATATACGCAAAGCGTTGCCGACAGACTCCAGCTCTTAAACGAATTACGCAAAGGTGCTTTAGAAAACTATTTTTCAACAGCCAAGGCAGAGCTAAATTTTTGGAGCTCGAATCCAGAGATCCTAAACACACAAATTCAGCTAAACAATTTGTGGCAAGCGATCGAAGACAAACCATTAGCATTACAAAAAATGCGGCACTTTTACGTCGACACGAACCCATTTCCCAGCGGTGAACTGCGCTCGCTGGACGACGCGGCAGACGGTTCACCCTACAGCGCCCTGCACCGGGCACTACATCCCAGAGCCAAATTATTTGTCACCGAACGGGGTTATTACGACGTATTCCTGATCGGCCGTCAGGGCACTGTATTTTACACCGTGGAAAAGGAATCGGACTACGGCACCAACCTTTTGGATGGCAAATGGCGTGATACTGGTCTGGCAGAGGTTTATCGCAAGGCGATTGCCGAACCAACCGATATCGTGATCAGCGATATGGAGGCCTATAGGCCCAGTAGTGGAGCACCTGCCATTTTCATTGCCACGGCGCTAACAGGGAGCCGTGGTGAACCACTGGGTGTTATCGCCTTTCAACTCCCCACCTCTCACATTCTGTCAATTATGAATTACACCAGCGGTATGGGTGAAACTGGAGAGACCTATCTGGTAGGCCAGGACAACATCATGCGCAGTGACTCACGATTTACCGAAGCCAGTGCTGTCATTAAGCAATCGGTAGACACAGCCACTGTCAACAAGGCTCTTGCGGCGCAGTCCGGTGTTGAATACGTCGTTGACTACCGGGATATTGAAGTGCTGTCCGCCTATACCAATATAGAAGTTGGTGATACAAGCTGGGCTGTTATGGCTGAAATCGATCGCGCTGAAGTTCGCCTGGGGGCCGCGCATGAAAGGCCCAATCTCACAGGTATATTACTGTTTTTCTTTAGCCTGTCTCTTTGGTCGGCCTGGTATTGGCGCAGCGGGCAAGTGGCCTCCAGCGACGCCGATTTTGCAGATCTGGGTGTGGATTTTGAATCCGGTAACTTCGACGATTCCATGGGCTGAAAGGCACTGCTGCTGCGCTCTTCTGCGCTGGAAAGCGAACTACCGTGTATCATGCAAGACCCAATTTCTTAATGTTGGTAGCCGAGCCCATGATTATTCTACACCACTATGAAATGTCACCTTTTTCCGAAAAGCTTCGCTTGATGTTTGGTTATGCGGGCCTGCCCTGGCAATCGATGCTTTCTCCCGAAATGCCCCCCCGACCCAACCTGGACCCACTCACAGGAGGCTACCGCCGTATACCGGTTGCCCAGATAGGCGCTGACCTATTTTGCGATACACGATTAATCTGTGACGAAGTTTCGGTTCTGGCTGGCAAACCGGAACTGGCACCCCACTGCGGCTCTGCGGACACCCAGGCCTATGCCGCCAACCTGGAGAGCGCTGTATTCTGGGCCTGTGTATTATCCATACCGGTAGGCGTTACTCTGAAACAGCTGGTGCGCAATATCGGCGTGTGGAAAACACTGCGTTTTTTAAAAGACCGAGCAGGCGTTGGAAAAAACTCTAATATGGATACCCCATCACCGAAGGAGGCAGCGCAACAATTTCAAGAACATCTGGAGGAAATGGAGCAGCGCCTGCAGGCCAGATTCCTGTTCGCAGATGAGCCAACATACGCGGACTTTTCGGCCTATCACACTCTGTGGTTTAAGCGGGAGGTCGGCAAATTACCGATGCCCCAGGGCCTGCCGAAAGTCGCCGCCTGGTATGAACGCATGGAGGCTTTTGGGCACAACCAGCGCCAGGAAATCTCACAAGACCAGGCCTTCGAGGCAGCTCGGGTTAGTGAACCCAGGCCAATACCAAACGACGCGAGCGAAGCGGCCAACATTGGAGATAATGTTGTCATTCGCCCTACCGATTACGCGCTGGACTCTGTTAGCGGCACACTGGTGGGTTGTTCCAGCACGCGCTATATCGTGGCGCGCCAAAGCGAGGAGTTCGGCACTGTACACGTGCATTTTCCACGTACCGGTTTCGAGTGCCAAAGTGCATAGCTACGCCTCGCTTATTTCTCCTGGAATTCGTGCCGGTATCCCTCGGTAATATAAATAGGCAGCTGCAATCCCAGCGGCAACGGCACCATCAAGCGCGCCTGGATTGTATCTCGCCAGGCTGCTTGCTCCGGCGTGAACATACTGAAAAATTCTTCTGAAGCTATCCCGGCAAGCTCGGGAATATCCAGGTGTAATTTCAACTCAACCGGAACAACTACCGCTGTATTGGGCGCAACATAGGGAATTGTCAAACCCGCTTCACCCAAATAGCGCCCATCCAGATTGACCAGTAAAGTAGCATTATCCACCTCCAAACCCAGTGTTTCATGGCGATTGAAAATCTGCATATCAAACCGGAGACTGGGTGAGTCACCCCCCGTGCCCGATTGATAATCCAGGGTCATCCACTGGATAGCGTAATCTGCCGATTTGAGCGGCACTTTATTGGATAGCACGCCGATTATCGAACCGTAAAACAGTAGTAAACCGCACAGAAAAATTAGCTGAGACCCAAAAAAGACCTTATGGCTGTGCTCTATGCGGCCAGCACTCTTGCCAGTATCGTGCTGCTGCACGCAACCCAGCGCCAGCCAGGCACCCATTGGAAGGGCGAATACGCAGACGATGCAGTTGAGGACAACAATCGCCACCATCGCCACAGCCAGCACAAGGTTGTTCTCCTGGTTATAAACCAGATCGCCCAAAAATAGTTCCAGGGCAAATATGGGAGAACAAAATACGATGCCAAACAGAAGCAGCTTTACGGGTTGAGCACGCAACGCACGAAGCACATACAGGCAATTCATGTTTCGACGGAAATACGACAGAGAAAGCAAATCCACAATAAAAAACATAATCAGTAATAAAAATGCCAACTCGTCAATATACCCAAACAGCGGTTGGCCCACAAAATAGGCCAATAAATAGCTGACGCTATAAAAATTAAAGGCGATCATCACCAGGCCGGCTTCCAGCCACAGCTCTTGCCTCAAACCCGAGCCCTTGATTGGCAGGCCTGTAAGGCGCATTTCTGCCAGAATTGAAATTCGGTCTCTGAAGGGAAAGAAAAACACTGAAATAGTCGAAAAACAAAGAATAGCTACGGTCTGAAAAAGCACTACCCCACCCAACTGGTGGAACAAGGCTCTGTTGGCCATATGAAAAGAGGCAAGCCAGTCAGCCGGAAGAAAAAGCCCTGCCACAACATCGAGAATCTCGTCTCGATATGGCACCAGGATCAATCCGAGCGCGGAAAGTACCAGAGCGCTCACCATACACAGCCGTAAACAGTCAGGCCAAACGGCGCGGTAAACATCGGCCAGTGAGCGCAAAGATTCCATAGCGGGGTTCCAGCTACCCACTGATCACAATCGGGCCGGAAAATTTTCCATTTTCAGCGGAATAAGCAGGGCCGCAGCCACCCCGATAGCGCCACTAAACACCGCGAGGCCCTGGGTATAGCTCCCGGTAGTGTCAAACAGATACCCGACCAACATATAACCGGGCATGATACTCAAGGTTATCATTGGCCCCATTGCACCCATCGCGCGGCCGAAGCTTTCCACGCCAAAAATTCTGGCCACCAGAGCGTTCCAAACGGGCAGCAGGCCGCCAGTGGATAAACCGATCAGGGATGATGCCACCAGCAGTGCGGCGTAAGGAGGCTCTAACAGTAGGATCGCAAATGCCGCACCCAATAAAGCGTGAGCAGCCCAAAGACCGTGTTTTAGATTAATCTTGTCCGCTGCGGTACCAAATACAAATTTTCCTATCAGTCCGCTGATTGCCAGCGTCGCGATCATCGTTGAAATCGCCGCGTCACTGTTCCCAAGGCGGGCGGCATAGGGTGAGAGATTGGCGGTCATGGAAGCAAATGAGGCGAACACCATGCCCATACTCAGTCCAATTAACCAGAAAGGCTGCATGCGAATAATGTCGGCCATGCCAAGGACCTGGGCGGGTGCATCGCCCGATTGCAGGGACACAGGGGATATGCCTTCCGGATGCAGACCTACATCTTCAGGCCGATTGCGAATCGTCAACCAGATGAACGGCATTACGACCAGTAACGCTGTATAAGCCATGTTTTGCAGTGCGCCACGCCAGCCATAGAGCTCGACCCACCAGGTCAACAAGGCAGGCATAATAACCCCCCCCAAAGACGTGCCCATTGATGCAATACCCAGCGCCCTACCACGGCTAACGGTAAACCAACGCGATACTGCCGCGCTACCGGACATTGAACTCACCATACCCATAGACAGCGACATAGTGATACCGACGCCGACACTAAACACGCCAATGGTCTGCGCAGTCGAGACTCCGTAGAGGCCAACTGCGGTCGCCAGACAGCCAAATGTCATCAAGTGGCGCACCGAATACCGATCGATTAGAACACCCATCACGGGCGCCACCAGAAGCCCAAAAAAGGTACCAAGCGTCAGGCTGTTCATGACCTGTGCCAGACTGGCGCCAAATTCATCCCGTATGGGATCTACCAATACAGTGAATCCGTAGGTGAAGATCCCGTTTGCCAGTACCATACCAACAAAGGCGCCAGCGACAACTCGCCATCCAAAAAACACCTCAGCGTGGATCGCGGTGATTGTCGATAAGCTCGCCCATACCACCTGTTGTCAGTGCCTGCACCAGAGGTTTGTCGAAAAAGTCATAGGGGTGGCCATAGGCAATACCGCTGACGGCTTCGAGCTGAGCCAACTGCGTATCGTTCAAAGTCAAATTGAGACTGGCCAAATTGTCTTGCAACTGGGCCAATGTTCGAGCGCCCAGAATAGGAATAGTGCCGCGCTGCCTGACCCAGGCCAAAGCCACCTGCGCCGAACTGGTGCCTATCTCGTCGGCAACAGTGTCTACTACGCGCGCAATTTCGAGATTTTTATCATTCTGATCATGAAAGGGAATGGTGTCCAGCCGCCTGGCGTCATCTCCACCACGTGTGTATTTGCCGCTGAGAATACCACTGGCCAGGGGCGACCATGCAGTAATCGCCATATCAGTTTCCTTACACAAGGGGAAATGCTCGCGCTCAATACCCCGCTCTGTGAGGCTGTATTCCAGCTGCATACTGACAAACTGCGTCCAGCCGCGTAACTCGGCAATGGCATTGGCCCTTGCACAAACCCAGGCCGGCGCATCCGACAAGCCAATATAAAGTATCTTCCCGGCACGCACGGCATCGTCCAGTGTGCGCATCGCCTCATCGATAGGGGTGGTAAAGTCCCAGTTATGCATCCAGTACACATCTATGTAATCCAGCTTCATGCGTTTCAGGCTGGCATCCAAAGATTGAATCATATTCTTGCGCTGATTCCCTGCCGCATTTGCATCACCGGCCCCGGGAAAGGCATTGGAATATTTGGTCGCGACAACAAACCGCTCTCTGTCGCTGGCAACAAATTCTCCCACCAGCTTTTCGCTTTCGCCTTGCGTATAAATATCCGCCGTATCAATAAAGTTTCCACCGGCCTCAACAAAGGCGTTGAACATAGCCTGGCTCTGCGCTTTATCAGCACACCAGGCTTCATCGGAACCAAAGGTCATGGTACCCAAACACAGTTCGGAGACGCGAAGACCGCTGTTACCCAAAAGCTTATATCTCATTTTTATTCCTTATAATGTGAATGACTTATTTAGCATTTTCTATGAGCGCTTCACCCATCTTATCAATAACACGTGCCATCTCCCTAGCAAGATTCAACGTAAGGAGGCCAAAGTCTTGCGAATATTCCTGCTGCAGCTGAGCGTAAAGTGCGCTGCCGATTTCCAATACGATGCTGTCTTGGCGGGCAACCGCTCTGCCACTTTGTTTATGCAAAGCGATCATAGGTACAAATCCGGTTTCCTCGCCTGCATTGACCACGCGAATATGACGCCAGTCATCGTTATGTTTTTTGTAAAAATCCAGCGAGCCAGTACAGACCACATAAAACCTGTCACCGGCATCACCATATTCGAATACCGGCTTGCCGGCTTGCACTGAATAAATTTTTCCGTGCTCCAGTAAGAAGTAGGTTGCTGCATCAGAAAGCGCGCCAAAAACAGAACCGGAGACCATTCCCTCAGGAGCCATTTGCTCGCGAAATCGCTCAAAGCTCATGCGTATCATAG
Organism: Halioglobus sp.; assembly: GCA_036961345.1. Taxonomy (GTDB): domain Bacteria; phylum Pseudomonadota; class Gammaproteobacteria; order Pseudomonadales; family Halieaceae; genus JBALVT01. Next base: position 7,135 of record JBALVT010000099.1, on the reverse strand, counting down.
AAGACTCTCCAATTGTTAATATTGATCCAAGAGGCCACCCTGCCCTTAAACAGTATAGGCCTACGACAAGCTTATATCATGACCAACGCCGCTCACAGGAAAGGAAAAAGTTGGCAATTCCTCTAGCGCCATTGACCGTGAAATACTCGTCGAGGGCCACCCAATCAGCCACTACAAAAACCCGATGCGATTCTTAGCTGCTGCTACACTAATAGGCGAGGATCACGAGCGGCGAGACCTATTCGGCCACCGCGTGAAAAAAGGAGACGATTATGAGAACTATCTATCTGGCGGTTTTCGTCATAGTTTTGGCTATAACAGCGTGTAGCAAAAAGGAAGTTAGTGCTCCGGATAACGTCGCCGCTGCCGATGCGCCAAGTGACGCCGAACAAGTTATCGCTCGCGCACAAGCACCCCTGTTAGACGGAATGGGTGATTTTGACCACCCCATCACCACCTCTGATCCCTGGGCCCAACGCTATTTCAATCAGGGCATCGCCCTGGCATCGGGATTCAACCACGCCGAATCAATACGAGCCTTCAAAGCCGCTCAGCGCCTGGATCCCAATTGCGCGATGTGCTACTGGGGCGAAGCGCTGGCTACGGGGCCAAATATTAATGTAACCAGTAAGGGAAAGGCCATAATGTCGCCGGCCGATAGAATCTCAGCCCATGCCGCTATTGGCAGGGCAAGTGATTTGGCGAGCAGTGGCACTGATCGTGAGAAGGATTTAATTGCCGCACAGAGGTCGCGTTACAACGGCGACCCCGAAACCGACAGAGAACCATTGGATAGCGCCTATGCCGAGGCAATGCGGGAACTGGCAGCCAAGTACCCCGAGGATGACGATATTCAGGCCATGTATGCAGAAGCCCTTATGAATACCATGCCGTGGGATTATTGGCTTGATGGGGATAACCCGCGGCCAGATACCGCCGCAGTAATCGCCGCCCTGGAGAGCGTCATACAGCGCAATCCCAGCCACCCTCTAAGCCTGCACCTTTATATACATGCGGTCGAGGCATCATCAAATCCAGGACGAGCAGAAAAAGCAGCCGACCTATTGGGCAAGATGGTGCCTGGGTCAGGGCATCTGGTTCACATGCCCTCGCATATTTACTGGCGTATTGGTCGCTATTATGACGCCTCGGAGGCCAATGTAATGGCCGCAGCAGTGGATGAAAAATACATCGCCCAATGCAACGCCCAGGGCTTTTATCCGGCGATGTATTACCCGCACAACATCCATTTTCTGTGGGCATCGGCCAGCATGGAGGGACGCAGCGCAGTGGCCATCGAAGCGGGCCGCAAAGTCGCCGCCAACGTCAGACTGGAACAGATTCAGGAGTTTCCCACCGTAGAATTTTTCCAGACGGTGCCGTTGCTATCGCTAGTGCGCTTTGCGCACTGGGATGAGATCCTCGCTGAGCCACAGCCACCAGCCGAACTAAAATTTTCCCAGGCTATCTGGCACTACGCACGATCGATTGCGTTTACTCGAACGAGAGACCTTGAAGCCGCTGAGGCGGAACTGGCCGCGATGTCGCCACTACTTGCTAACGAATCCATCTGGTTCCTCGATGGCAACGATTACCCCGCAAGCCAGATACTAGGCATTGCCGAACAGTTAGGCAAAGGCGAGCTGGCTCTGGCAAGAGAGGATTACTCATCCGCAATCACCCATTTCACGAAGGCCGTAGAGGGGCAGGAAGCGCTGCCGTATACCGAGCCGCCCTTTTGGTATTACCCCACGCGACAGTCTTTGGGCCACGCGCTTTTGGTAGCCAATAAACCCGCAAAGGCCGAAGCGGTGTTCCGAGATGATCTTAAGCAGTACCCCCGCAACGGATGGTCGATCCTGGGATTGTCACTCTCCCTGGAAGGGCAGGGAAAAACGGCTGAAGCCGAGAAAGCCCGCAGTCGATTTGAAAAAATCTGGGAGCGGGCTGACGTCGAGCTAACAAGCTCGGTGTTATAGCCACAGGATTTAGACCGCGAGTATCTAAATCGTTATCGATCTTTAAATTCAGGCGCGCGTTTTGAAAAAAACGCCGCCGCTGCTTCTCCTGCATCCTCAGTAAGGGACAACAGCGTTTGCTGACGATCCTCAACGGCCATCGCGGCATCAAGACTATTGGCATCCACACCCAGGTTAATGCCATCTTTGGTCAGGCGCAGCCCCAGCGGGCTGGTTTTTAGCATGTCATCCACAAAAAGTTGCGCAGCATTCTCCAGCTGGTCATCCGGGACCACCTGGGAAACGAGATTCACAGCCAGTGCTCTGGTCGCATGGATAAAGCGCCCGGTCAACAGCAGCTCGGAAGCCACGGAAGTTCCCACCAGGCGCGGCAAAAAGTAACTGGAGCCCATGTCGCAGCCGGTGAGGCCTATGGTGATATAGGCCGCATTCATTTTGGCGGACTCCCCCGCAATACGAATATCTGCTGCCAGCGCCAAACTAAAACCACCGCCGCAAGCCGCGCCATGAACCAGGGCAATGATTGGCTGCGGAGCGCGGCGCATGGCGCGATAAATCTCCGCAATTTGTTTTTGCAGCTTGAGAACAACGTGGGGGATTTTTTCGTTGGCGGTAAAGGCATCTGGACTGAAATCCAGCCCGGCACAAAATGCCCTGCCATTGGCCTTTAATACCACCACCCGCACGCTGTGATCATCCGCCAGGCCTCGGAAATACGCCACGAGCCCGTCGACTAATTCCTCATTGAACGCGTTAAGTTTTTCCGGACGGTTGAGCGTAACCCAATCCACTTCACCACGTTTTTCCACCGTTATAATTTGCGGGTCAGACATAACGAGTTAATCCTTTGTATAAACGATGCGACGAGCCTACCAGAGCATCTGCCTAATTGCATTGCCACCGGGAATTTCTATCAGGACATGCCAAACCTCTCCTGCATAACAACCACGCTAGCAATGCGCTGCAAGCCACCTTCTACAGCAATGCGTTGGTCCGCGGGGCTGTCCAGTAATTTATCAACGGCAGAATTTACCTTTTCCATGTCGTAAAGAGGTTGGTCCCTGGCCGCCTGTGAGGCAAAAGTATCGCGATAAAAAGCCAACATGGGATCATTTTTATCGCGGGTGGGCGGAGTGGTGAACGGGTGTTTCTGCCGGTCGTAGACTTCGGGAATCAGAACATCCTTTGCCGCTTCACGCAGCACGTGCTTTTCGCGGATGCCCCGCACTTTCATATCCACAGGAATGCGGGCAGCAACTTCTGCAAGGCGGTGATCAAGAAAAGGCACCCGGCCCTCAATTGAGTGCGCCATCTCCATTCGGTCGCCAAGATAAGCGAGAATAAAATTCGGCAGAGAAGTTTTGGAATTAATATATAGCGCCTGGTTAAGATGATCGCGCCCGGCGATTCGCTGCGCGACTGGCAGGCGGTCCAACGCAGCAACAATAGGGCTATGCCCCTCAATATGCGCGGCATAATCTTCGCTAAAAAAGGGTGCCAGGCCCTGAGCCATTGCAGCCATGGTATTAACGGCGGCGGGGACCCAGCCCAGCCGAGCGCGCACAGCTTCTATCGCCGGACTGCTCACCGTTTCAGGCAGCATAATTGCGCGACTGGCTTCGTTGCTGCCTAGAATTTCTTCAAAAAAACCCGCTTTCTCGGCCTCACTCAGTGCCGGGTTGTACTTCACAGCATCCACCCGGAAGAATGGATACCCACCCAACATTTCATCGGCACCTTCACCGGTAAACACAACTTTAATGCCAGCATCACGCACTGCTCGGCTGAGCAAATACTTCGCTACGCCATGACCATTGAACATTTGTGTCTCTGCATGCCAAATGGCATCCGAGTAAGCATCTGCAATGTCGCGCCCGGTAATAGGAATGGGGTGATAAGACGCTCCAACAAATTTGGCCTGTTTCTCGGCAATGGCAGCCTCATCGTATAATGGGTTGTCAAAGGTGAGTGTAAATGCGCGGATTGGCCGATCCATGGCTTGCTGCGCCAGTCCGAGAACAGCACAGGAGTCAATGCCACCACTGAGATAGGAAGCAACCTCTACATCGGCGACCAGACGCTGCTGCACTGAGTCTGCCAGCACCTGGCGAAAGTCTTCCACAATCTCGTCTTCGCTGCGAGTATCGTTCTTCATTTCGTCCGCGGTGGGAATCTCCCAATCCCAGTAAGAATAAATACGTACTTGACCGTCTTTGGCTATCGCATAACAACCCTGGGGAACCGCACTAATACCGGCAAATTCTGTTTGTTCATGTGGCCTCGACATACCACCCAATGCACCTTTAAGATCCCACGCAGCCGGCACTCCTAAAGCCAATAGAGCTTTGATCTCGGAGGCGAAAAACACATCACCATTGACTACTGCATAATACAACGGTTTGATGCCAAACCGGTCTCTGATGGCGATCATAATCTGCTCGCGTTCATCGGCGAGAATAACAGCAAACTCACCGCGCAATTCCGAAGCCGCTTGCATGCCACGCTGCTGGTAGAGGTGCAGCGCTATTTCACTATCGCTGTCAGTCGCAAACTCACAACCGCTGCGCCGCAGACGCTCGCGAATTTCCCGGTAGCCATAAAATTCGCCGTTAACAACACCGTGTACGAAACCATCTGGACTGGTCATTGGCTGTTCGCCATTGTTCAGACCGATGATCGATAAACGTGTGTGTCCCAATATCAGGCGCTGGTCATTTGACGTCCAGGTACCACGACCATCAGGGCCTCGGTGGTGGAGAGCCGACAGTGCTCGATCGACCCGATGAGTCGGAATCCCCTTGCGAGTCATCGCAGCAAATATTCCACACATAAGCCTTTCCTTTTTTCTTATTTTTTAATGGTTTGAAGAACAAATTTCCACTGAATCGGCAATCAATTACCTTCTGGCAAACGACGTATCTAGCCGCCCTTTGTGTAGGGGCTTAACGGCTTGCTGACACCTTCCGCTATAGGCGCACCACTGTCTCGTTCAACCACCGCTTGTTTAAATCCCACCTCCTCCGCTCGCTGTTTAAACCAAACACCTTCAGGGCTGTGGCGGGTAATACCGTCAAATAAGGTGGCGAACATCTGGGTATTATTCAAGCCCATATTCTCGTACGCCTGGTTGATCATCAATTTTTGCATCATCAACTGGTTTTTGGGAACACCGGCCATGCGCTCAGCCAGTGCAGTAACGCGCTCGTCCAGCTCTGCCAACGGCACAGACTCCAGTACCAGACCCATCTCCGCGGCCTCTTTACCACCCACAAGATCGCCGGTGAATAACATGCGCTTGGCCTTCTCAACGCCTAAACGATAAACCCACATCGCCGTGGTGGGACAACCCCAGACTCGCGCAGGCGGATAACCGATGACGGCTTCATCAGCCATAATTGCCATATCACAGCACAGCGCGATGTCACTGCCACCGGCAACTGCCGGACCCTGTATCCTGGCGATGGTGGGCTTGTAGCTGCGCCACAGGGACATGAAATTCTGCGTGTTCTGATTCATACCGTAGAAATCGGTCATAGGGTCCCAGGCACCTCCCTCGCTTGCACCACTACCCAATTGCGAACCGGGTTGCTCACCTTCGGTTTCGGCAAAATCTATTAGATCATAGCCACTGCAAAATGCCCTGCCCGCGCCCGTCAGAATGATTACGTGCACCGAATCATCCCGATTGGCACGCTCTACGGCGTGGCATAGCTGCCCGGGCATGGCCAGCGAAATCGCATTTAGACGGGCGGGGCGATCAAGTGTAATGGTCGCGATACGCCCCTCTGTGCTGTAGTTAATCTCTGAGTAATTCATCAGCTATACCTTCGCTGCCCGTTGGGCCTCCATATAAGAATTTATGTAGGCTTTAAACCCGGGCTGATTGGCAACGCGACCGGCCTCCACCTGCCGGGCAATATCGGAGTTTCGCATCGAGGCATTCCAATCCTTCATGCCTGGTATCTGGGCCAGGATATCCCACTCGAGCTGCTCAGAGCCGATCGACCCCACCAGATTATTCACGTAATGCACATAGATGTCAGCCATGGTCTGCTGATCGCCCGCCAGCCACGGCGAAAACTTGCAAAGCCGTGTCATAGCGCCAATCCCACGATTAATGACATGGCGTATTTCGCCCTTTACGGAATCCGGCGCACCCTTGTCCGAAAATGCATAGGCAAGAAGGCGTCGTGCGGGAAGTTCAAGATAAAGTTCAGAAACCTTCATGATCTGGCGCACAGCTGCCCGCTCGCCCGCATCCAAAGGATATAGCGGCACCGCAGGATAGGTCTCCTCAATAAAATCACATATCACAGTGCTCTCAGAGAGATGTCTGCCATCTTCTGTCGTAATGGCCGGCACTTTTCCAACTGGGCTAATTCCTAGCCATTCGTCTCCACCGCTATAAATCAAATCCTCTTGAAACGGTATACCCTTGTACAGCAACACATGTTTTACAACGTTGTAGTAGTTGCTGGCGGCAAATCCGTGCAATGTAATCATTGTTAATCCTCTTAATCAAAATACCGGGAAAGGTATTGTGCAGTCATGCACTACATCATACTTTATCGTCCGCTGGCAATGCTGGCGCAATTAGCGGTACGTAATACCTCAAGCGGCTTAGCTGGCGCTTCAGATGGCGGCAATGGTCATTTAGTTGGCGGGCCGGGCCATGCACTTCCTCGCACTTTTTCGACACAATAACAGGTTGAAAACTCTCAATTACTGGAGACGAATTATCGTGCGCTCAATGCTTGTTGCCCTAGCTCTATCGTTCACCTGTGCAATACCTGCTGTGTTGGCCGCGGGTAATGACAACACAGAAACGATATCCGTATTAAACAGCAAACAAAAACGATATGGCCATCTGGAGTACGTGGGTTTCTACGCCTCAGCGATGCGACACTGGAATTTCACCGAAGCACTATCGGGGGTCACCAACATCACCTGGATAGAGTCTTCATCTACCGAAACGCTTATGACGAGAATCGCAGAGGCTAAAAATAGCGGCGTCAAGGTCGTGCTCAGCGTACAGCCACTTATTTTCGACCCAGACTATGTTGTAAAGTCGGATTTCCTCTACAAGTTGAGTAATCTGCAACAGCGAATCGCAGCGGAAGGTTTGCTTGAGCACATAGCAATGATTTACCCCATAG
>JBALVT010000098.1:0-14933 GCA_036961345.1 Halioglobus sp. | reverse complement strand
CTGTAGTCGTTCAGACATACCGCGCATCCATTTACCGGTATTCACCGATAAATCACCTATCAATTCAAAGCCGGGCAGCGGTGCCAGTACAATCTGGTCAGGAAGCTCTTTGGTCAGGGTACGGCAGGCAAGGCCGGGACGGCCGTTGATAATCACTCCACAGCTACCACATATCCCAGCTCGACAGACAAAGTCGAACTGCAGCGATGGGTCATGGTGCTGGCGAATTTCGTTGAGCGCGATAAACAGTGTCATCGCATCGGCCTCTTCGATATCGAACATCTGCAGCTGTGGCTTGCTCCTCGGGTCCCGGGGATTATGCCGCATCACCTGAATGTGTAAAGTCCGCGGCGCTTGCCGCATTGGTATGCGGTCCATCATTCCTCTCCCAGCCGCTGATTGTTGCCGCGCAGGTGCTCCGGCAACTTGTGTTTGAATGGCATAAGGGCTTGCTGGCGAAGATGCCGGTCAGCTTCCGGTATGCGTGCCAGTATTGCCTCTATTTGCTGCTCGCGCTGCTGTGTTGCAGGGTGCTCGATGTAGTCCCTGGCGCCATAACCGCGCCAGCCTGGTGGTAACTCCATAGCCATAACATCCAGGTCTTCGTAGTTGAGTGTGGGTAGATCAGCGTCGGCGCCGGACCATGTGGCGAGCGTGCGCCGCATCCAATCACAATCATTACGCTGCGGATAATCTGCCCGATAGTGAGCACCGCGGCTCTCAGTTCTTTGCAGCGCGCCATAGGCGACACACTGCGCCAGTTTCAACATGCGCTGCAAACGGTAGGCCATGACCAACTCGGGATTGGCGCCCGGGGCACTACTACGCAATGAAATGTTACGCGCTCGCCACTGCAGTTGGCGCAGCGTGTCGACCGCTTCGCGCAATCGGTCGCCCTGGCGAAATATTCCCACGGAATTGGTCATGGTGTCCTGCATCGCAGCGGTCAACTCAAACGCACTTTCCCCCCCCTCACTACAGGCTATGTCGCGCAGCCGCTGTTCCTCACGCCTGCCAAACTCTTCCGCCAAAGTCGTGGAAAGCTGCAGTGCTCCTGCCGGGGAGTCGCAGAAATCAGCGATACTTTCGCCTACGATCATACCGGCAACCACCGTTTCAGCGACTGAGTTACCGCCCAGGCGATTAAAGCCATGTATATCCCAACAGGCTGCCTCACCGGCGGCAAACAGCCCGTGCAATGCGGGGCTCTGCCCATGGTGATTGGTGCGGATACCTCCCATGGAATAGTGCTGGGCCGGGCGTACCGGAATGAGTTCGGTCGCCGGGTCTACCCCGAGGAAATAGCGACAGATTTCTTTCACCTCTCGCAGGTTGCGATCGATATGCGCCTGTCCCAGCAGGCGTATATCCAGCCATAGGTGATCGCCAAAACGACTATTCGCACCGTGGCCGGCAGCGATATGCTCTTCCATGCGGCGCGACACAACATCTCGCGAAGCGAGCTCCGCCTTCTCCGGCTCGCAGTCCGGCATGAAGCGATGGTGGTTACCATCGAGCAGCAGACCACCATCACCACGACAGCCCTCGGTAACCAATATTCCCGCGGGAACAATTGCAGTAGGGTGAAACTGTACGGCCTCCATATTACCCAGACTGGCAACACCCGTTTCCAGTGCAATCGCAGCCCCCATGCCCTCGTTGATGATGGCATTGGTTGAGACCCGATATATGCGACCAAAACCCCCGGTTGCAATGCAGGTGGCCTTTGCTAGGTAGGCAACAAGTTCGCCCGTCATCAGGTTTCTCACGACAGCACCACAGCAGCGATCACCCTCGTGGATAATGGCCACTGCTTCCATGCGTTCGTGCACTTGAATGCCAGCGGCGATGGCCTGGTTACTCATGCTGTACAACATCGCATGCCCGGTTCCGTCAGAAACATAACAGGCGCGCCACTTTTGGGTGCCACCAAAATTCCGGGCGGTGATCAAGCCATGCGCTTCGGCCGCCTCAGAGATAATCTTTTTCTCGCCGTTGACGGTAATTTCGCGCTCACCCTCGGCAACCCGGTTCCAGGGCACGCCCCAGGCGGCCAGTTCCCGGATGGCCTTTGGCGCCGTATGCGCAAACATGCGCACAACTTCCTGGTCAGCCCCCCAATCGCTACCGCGCACCGTGTCGGCAAAATGTATGTCTTCGTTGTCACCCGCAGCGCCGCGACAGTTGCCCAGGCTGGCCTGCATACCGCCCTGCGCTGCAGCGGAATGGGAACGTTTGGCCGGCACAAGGCTGAGGATGGTTGTGTCATAGCCACGTCGTTTGGCACCGATAGCAGCCCGCTGGCCCGCCAAGCCACCGCCAATGACCAGAACATCGGTATAGATTATCTGCATGACCCTAACCACCTTCCCGTGGTGCTGATGTGCTTTGGGGCGCATAACGCTCCCCAACCTGGCCGGCATGTTCATAGCCTATCTTCATATACGTCGCGAGACTTGCCGTGCCCAGGCACAGGAAAAAAACCAGCACTACCCACATTCCTATCTTGGCCCGGCGGCGCGTCTGCGAAGCACTACCACCAGTCGATATAGCCCATTTCATGACCAGGCGATAGGCACCGATAGCAGCGTGCAGGTGAACCGCGATCAACAACAATGCATACAGAATCCAGAAGCGGCTGCTCCACACACGATCTGACGAGGCATAGGGTCCGATGTTTTCAGGCTGGGTAAGTACGCCAAACAAGTGAGCCGGCACCAGGAAGAACAGGGCAAATCCGGTTATGACCTGCGCATACCACAGATTGGTGTCCTCGTGAGCCAGCGCGCCGATATGTTGATGCAAACGGGAGTACTGTTTATAACTGCCAGGAAATTTGCGCAGGGCCAAAATGGCATGCGCAGCTACCAGCACAAAGATTATCGCGGCTACCGCCGATACCAAAATAGGATAGGGCTGACCGAACAGATGCTCTCCCTCGAACATCCGGGTCACCCACAACATGGCATCCTTGCCCAGCAGGATACTGGACTCGAAGAACATATGGCCCCAGACGAAGAGTACAAGCAGCGCCCCGGTGAGACTCTGCATCACGTCCATGCGTGCCGGACCAAAAAAAGTTAGCTTTGCCATTGGCTGCGATCCTGGAAGCTACCTCATAGCGACTCGGCCTCGGGAAAAATCGTGGCGATTATTTCCTTCAGTTGTTCGTCGCTTAGCTCCTGGTGGTCCTTGTGCATTTTTACATCCTGGTCCCTGGCCGTGGCCAGGACCTCGGCACTGGTCATGCCTTCCCAGTCCTCAGCGGGTTCATGACATTCCAGACACGCCGGTTCCTCTTCGGCCAAAACCGGACTGGTGGCTCCACCAACAGAGACAGCGACGGCCACAGCTACCAGCAGTGACAACAGTGCATTCTTCATCATTCATTTCTCCCAAAAAAAACCGGTAATTGGTAGGGCCTAACACCATCGCAATACCGCCACAGCCAAACCCCCTGAAAACTATTCATCGTCCGTCTTATGCAGATCGGCGAGACTATCGTGGGCAAGGCCCTCGTGACAATCTATGCAGGTCTTGCCACTGGCAGCCATCTTGCCATGGGACCGCTTTGCCATGCGGGACTGCTGCTCGAAATCCATAGCGCCTAATTCGTGGCAATTCCGACATTCCTGGCTATCGTTCGCTTTGAGTCGGGCGATTTCCCGCGCCTTCATTGCCGGAGCGTGAGCCAGATATTTCTCCGGCGTATCTATCTTGCCCGTCATGGCCGCCCAGACCTCGCGGCTAGCCTGCATCTTGCGCCATAATTTCGGCAGGCCCTTTGCAGGGACATGACAATCCGAACAGCCGGGCCGCACCCCGGATTCATTGCGAAAATGCGTGGTCTCCTGTAACAGCGCAAACGGACCCGACTCCATTTCATGACAGCTCGTACAGAATTCATCAGTACTGGTCACAGTCATAGCATAATCATATCCCAGCATGCCGAGTACCCCAACACCGATGCCTATCAGTAGCACCGCAGCTGAGCCCTTTGCCATCATTTTTTTCAGGAAACCTGACATCAATAAACCTCGTATTTATTATGAAAAGCGCCAGAATTCGCCGCTCTCACCACAAAACACCCGCAGGCGGCTCGTAACTTTCCAGCACCTGGATATAGTTTGCGCGCAGAAAGGCAGATGGGTCGGTGGCATTATCCTGGGCCATGCTACCCTTCAATTGCTGCACCGATTCGTATTCATTCTCATCGAGCCAGCGCTCGAGTTCGCGCAGTACCTCACCCAGGTATTGTGGCCCGTGCAATAACAATGCACTACACATGTGCGTAACGTCGGCACCCGCCAACAGCGACTTCACAACATCTTCAGCCGTGTGAACACCGCCAGTGATCGCCAGAGAGCATTTTATACGGCCGTACAAAATCGCAAGCCAGCGTATGCGTAGCAATGACTCGGGTGAACTGGAAAGCTCGAGCCGGGGCACCACTTCCAGGGTTTGCAAATCTATATCTGGCTGGTAGTAACGATTGAACAGCACCAGTCCATTGGCTCCGGCCTGGACAAGCTGCTGCGCAATATCGACAACGGAGCTGAACTGGGAAGACAGCTTCATAGTAATGGGAATACTGATCTTGTCGCGCAGCAGGGTGAGAATGTCCACGTAGCGCTGCTCTACCTCGCGACCATCCTCGCCAATTGAGGCGGGGATGTAATAGATATTTAGCTCCAAAGCATCGGCACCCGCTTGCTCCATCGCGGTCCCGTAATCTACCCAACCACCGGGCGTGGTGCCGTTCAGGCTGGCGATTACCGGGATATCCAGAGCGGACTTTAATGCCACCAGATGCTCCAGGTAGCTTTCCTCATAGCTGCGGTAATCCGCCGGTAGCGGATGAAAGCTGTCGGCCTCGGCGTGTCCCAGTGACTGCTGATGGAAAAAACGCGCGATCGCACCGTCCTCCGCCGCGATCTTCTCCTCAAACAGTGAGTGCATCACCAGCGCGGCACTGCCTGCATCTTCCAGCCGCTTTGCACTATCGAGACTCTTACTCAATGGAGAGGATGAGGGCACCAGCGGATTTTTGAGTTGCAACCCCAGATACTGTGTCGTTAGGTCCACCATAATCAGCCCTTCCCCGTACCCGGCGCCGGTGCATCACCGGCCCGGCTCAATTTGCTCGCAGCCTTTACCTGCGCCACTTCCTCACCGTCTGACCAATCCAGATGGGACAATTGCTGATACAAGCTGTAACGATGATTGACGAATCGCTGCTCTTCCTCTGCCAGCCTTTCGGCTGCCTCGGGGTGCGAATGCCACAACATGCTGAAACGCGTTTCGGTCTTTATGTAATCCTTATAGGGAATACTGGGTGCCCTGGAGTCCATCTTCATAGGCGGCTTACCCTGTGCTATCTTTTTCGGATCAAAACGAAACAAAGGCCAATGTCCGCTCTTGACCGCCATGTCCTGCTGTCGATGGTTGAATGACATGTCTACCCCGTGTGCAATGCAAGGGGAGAAAGCGATAATCAACGACGGACCGGGGTGTGCCTCGGCTTCCAGAAATGCATTTAATGTCTGGGTATCCTTGCCGCCATAGGCGACACGAGCCACATAAACGCCCTCGTAATCCATGGCCAACATGGCCAGGTCTTTTTTTCCGGTCCGCTTGCCAGCGGATGAAAACTTCGCCACCGCTCCGCGGGGTGTTGCCTTGGAGGTCTGGCCGCCAGTATTGGAGTAGACCTCGGTATCCAGTACGAGAATGTTGACGTCTTCACCGGAAGCCAGCACATGATCGAGACCGCCGTAGCCAATGTCATACGCCCAACCATCGCCACCCATGATCCAGACACTCTTGCGGCACAGGTTTTCGCTCAGCGTCAGCAACTGCCTTGCCTCATCGCCCTTAATAGTGGCCAGAGCGGCGTTGAGTTGCGCAACCCGCTCTCGCTGTTCATGTATACCGGCTTCATTCGACTCATCGGCACAAAGGAGCGCCGCGACGAGCGCTCCATCGAGTTGAGGTGTTAACTTATGCAGTAGCTGCTCACACATCTGCCGCTGGGTATTGATGGCCAACTTCATACCCAGGCCAAACTCCGCATTGTCCTCAAACAGCGAGTTGCTCCAGGCTGGCCCCCTTCCCTCGCCATTGGCAGACCAGGGCGTAGTCGGTAAGTTGCCGCCATAGATCGAAGAGCAGCCCGTCGCATTGGCAACCAGCATGCGATCACCGAACAACTGTGAGGCCAGCTTCACGTAGGGCGTCTCGCCGCATCCTACACAGGCGCCGGAAAACTCAAACAGGGGCTGTAACACCATGGCCCCGGCGATTGTGCTGGTTTTCAACTTGCTTCTATCGAACTCAGACAGTCCGAGGAAAAACTCCCAGTTTTCGCGTTCGGCTGCCACTCGCTCGGGCTGTGGTGCCATATTCAATGCCTTGCGACTGACGTTGGACTTATCCCTGATGGGGCAAATATCAACACATAGGGTACAGCCGGTGCAGTCTTGTGGGGCGACCTGATAGCAAATGTGATAGCCGGCCGGATAGTCTTTCGATTTTGCCGGCGCGGACTTAAAACCTTCCGGTGCGTTGGCCAGTTCGGATTCATGAAAAACCTTGGAGCGTATAGCGGTATGCGGACAGACGAACGGACACTTGCCGCACTGGGTACACAGGTCTGTTTCCCACACTGGAATCTCCAGTGCAAGGTTACGCTTTTCGTAAGCCGCTGTTCCCAGCGGAAAACTGCCATCGACAGGTAACTGGCTGACCGGAATGAGGTCTCCCCTGCCGGCGATAATCTGCGCAGTAACGTCTCTGACAAAGTCGGAAGCGCCATCGGTCGGTAATTGTCTGTCGCGTTCCCGGTTGAGCGCACCCCGCAATGTGACGCAATGAAGGCTCGCCAGTGTTTCGTCAATGGCCTTGTAATTTAGTTCTGCGATACGCCTGCCCTTGCGGCCATAGGTGGCCTCAACGGCGGATTTGATCAGGCCAATAGCCTCGTCCCGCGGCAATATTTCCGAGATGGCAAAAAAACAGGTTTGCATGATTGTGTTGATGCGCTTGCCCATACCCGCGCGCTGCGCCACGGCGTAAGCATCAATGACATACAAATTGATATCGCGCTCAAGAATCTGGCTCTGCATATTTGCCGGTAGACTGGCCCAGAGCTGTTCCGGTGCCACAGGAGAGTTAAGCAGTAACACGGCACCATTGGCCGCATAGTCCAGCACATCATACTTTTCCAGGAATGCAGGTTGATGACAGGCAACAAACTGCGCATCGCCAGTGCCTATCAGGTAACTCGACTGAATAGCTTGGGGCCCGAAGCGCAGGTGCGATACCGTTACCGCGCCGGACTTCTTAGAATCATAGACAAAATAACCCTGAGCATGGAGATCGGTGTTCTGGCCAATAATCTTGATCGTATTCTTGTTCGCACTCACCGTGCCATCACTGCCCAGCCCATAAAAAACTGCCTGGTAGGCTTTTTCGTTCGCCGCGGTTCGAAATGCCGGATCCCATGCGAGACTACTGTGGCTTACGTCATCGTAGATACCAATGGTGAACTGGTTTTTCGGTTGAGGTTTGACGAGTTCGTCAAATACCGCAGCTATCATGCCCGGCGTGAATTCCTTGGAAGACAGGCCATAACGCCCGCCAATAACCCGTGGCAGGTGCGCAAAACGTCCCTCGCCAGACATGGCATCCTGCGCCAGTGCAGTAACAACATCCTTGTACAGTGGCTCACCATCGGCGCCTGGCTCCTTGGTGCGGTCGAGCACCGCGATAGACGTCGTGGTAGCGGGCAGTGACTGCAGTAAATGTTCAGCAGAAAATGGGCGATACAACCGCACTTTGACCACCCCAACCTGCGCGCCCCTTGCATTGAGAAAATCGACCGTCTCGTGAACCGCCTCAGCACCGGACCCCATCAATATGATCACTCGCTGCGCATCGGCGGCGCCCTCATACTGGAACAACTGGTACGCTCGCCCAGTCAGCTGTGCAAAACGATCCATGCTCTGCTGCAGTTGCTCCGGCAGCGCGCTATAGAACGGATTCACCGTTTCTCGCGCCTGGAAATAGACATCGGGATTCTGGGAACTGCCTCTTAACACAGGGTGTGAGGGTGACAGGGCCCGCTCACGATGCGCCTGCACCGCCACATCATCTATCAACGCCCGTGTAACCTCCTGCGGCACCGCTGTAATCTTGGCGACTTCATGTGAAGTACGAAAGCCGTCAAAGAAGTGCAGAAAAGGCACACGACTGGCCAGACTGACGCTGTGCGCTAGCAGTGCAAGATCCATGACCTCCTGCGGACAGTTAGAACAGAGCATCGCAAAACCGGTCTGGCGTGTCGCCATGACATCGGAGTGATCTCCGAAAATCGACAGGCCCTGGCAGGCCAACGAGCGCGCGGCAATATGGAAGACAACCGGGCTGAGTTCACCGGCAATCTTGTACATATTGGGAATCATCAGGAGCAGGCCCTGGGAAGCCGTGAATGTGGTTGCCAGCGACCCCGCCTGCAGTGCACCGTGAATGGCGCCGGCTGCGCCAGCTTCGCTCTGCATTTCCACGACTCGGGGAATCGTACCCCATAAATTGGTGCGCCCATTGGCAGACCAGTCGTCAGCCAGTTCACCCATATTCGATGACGGAGTGATCGGATAAATGGCGATCACCTCGCTCGTCAGGTGGGCGATGGTAGCCGCCGCCTGGTTGCCATCAATGGTGATAGTGCCTACGCCGTGCATATAGCGGACCCGCTGGATATTGTGAAAATGCCTGATTGAACTATAGGTTTAGCAAGCTGAGACTACATTGATCCGTATCAGGTTTAGTGTGCCTTTCACATAATACGTTCTTAAGTTTTGCCCGCTACACTACGCACTTTGGCACATGTATTTCGTTAACTTCAATTTTGGGAGTGTAACCATGAGTTTCAGTAACATTCATTTGTCGTGTTGGTCCCTGTCGGTGTTATTAACGCTATCAGGGCTTTTTAGCGCTGGCAGCCTTGCTGACGGTTCACTACCACCTGAAGTCAGCGAGCTTCGTGCCGCCTGGGACGAGGCCAATTTTGTCTCTCAAGGCGACACCCAGAAGCAGGCCATACTTGAACTGGTAGAGCAGTGTGATCCACTGTTGGAAAAACTGGCCGCAAACCAGGCCGCGCTCACCTGGTGCGGTATTGTAAAATCCAGCTACGCGGGCCATGCAGGAGCGCTGTCAGCGATGAAATATGCGAAGGCGGCACGCGCCGATCTGGAGGCGGCACTGAAACTGGAAAAAAGTGAAATGACGGGGATTGCAAGCACCAGCCTGGGTACGCTGTATTTCAAAGTACCGGGTTGGCCCATTGGCTTCGGCAATGATGACAAGGCCAGAGAATTACTTGAAGCGGGGCTCACTGCAAACCCTGATGATGTAGATGCCAATTTTTTCATGGCGGACTTTTTAAATGAAGAAGGCGAGCTGGAAGCGGCACATTCCTACCTAAAGCTCGCTGCTGCTGCGCCTGCATGGTCAGATCGAGAGACTGCCTATCGAGGACGACAAGCCGAGATAGCCGCCATGCTCGAGACTATCGAAAAGAAACTGGCAAAACGATAAGGCAAAACTGTACTTTTCCAACGACCAGTTGATACCAATGAAAGCACTAGTGCTAGCACTCATTGTTCTATCCTCCCTGGCAGCGGGACAAGCCCGGGAAACCCCTCGTATGCCGTGGGGCGACCCAGATCTGCAAGGTACCTGGACTAGCGCAACCATCACCGCACTGGAACGCATGGATGGCTTTGACGAGTTAGTCATTAGCGAAAAACGGGTGCGCGAAATTGAGCAGCAAGAAGCCGGATTCTCCGCTGAAATTGACAACTTGCCCGAGGGAGACCTGCAGGCGGGAAAAGTTGTGGGAGGATATAACAGCGCATGGCTGGACCCCGGCTCCCAGTTATTGCGCGTAAAGGGCGAACCAAGAACGTCTATTATCGTTGATCCCGAAAACGGCAAGGTGCCATACACAATCACCGGAAAATTCAAGTTGTTGTGGGCCATCGTAAATTCGCAAAAACGGAATAATCCTGAGGAACAGCTAAACGGTGATCGTTGTGTTGTGGGTTTTGGTTCAACGGGTGGGCCGCCAATGCTACCAGTTTTATACAATAACAATTACCAGATTATTCAATCTCCAGGCCAAGTCATGATTTTGGTGGAAATGAATCATGCGGTGCGCACTATTCGAATTGAAGCCAAATCGCTGCCCGAACAGATACGGCCATGGTTAGGAGATTCCATTGGTCACTGGGAGGGCGACACCCTGGTGGTTGAAACTACACAATTTCATCCGCAACAAAGCATACGCGGGGCAATTAAACACCAGCTGTATGTCGGATTGGACAGCAAAGTGACCGAGCGCTTTACCCGGATTGGGCCCAAAGAAATTCATTACGAGTTTATTGTGGAAGACGACGAAATATATCGCCAGCCATGGCGAGGAGAGCTAAGCTTTCGGCCCAGCAATGGCCAAATTTACGAGTATGCCTGCCATGAAGGTAATTATGGAATGACTAACATGCTTTCTGGTGAGCGCAAACAAGGTGTCAATGGCATTGCCTGGCTTATCGGCTTAATCATCAACCCGCCTGAAGAGATTAGTCATGAACAGTTGAGCCCGTCGAGGTTTAACCGTTAGCCATAGCAGGCCCGGACCACATTGTTCTACACACATCAAAAACTGAAGAAATGCTGCACTTTTAATGCACCGTACTGGACTGCCCCGTTGAAAGGATTTAGCTTATTCATTCACCGTGAGTTTGCACTTCTTTGAAGACTCTTAAGAAGTTCCCTCCCCAAATTTTAGCGATGTCTTCTTCATTGTAACCGCGCTCAAACAATACTCTGGTGACATTCATGGCTTCACTGGCATCCTCGTAACCGACAATACCGCTACCGTGATTAAAATCCGTTCCTATACCAACGTGGTCAATACCAATACGTTTAACGATGTAATCAATATGACTCACCATAGCATCCACACTACCCGGGCCCAGCAAATCGCCAACGGTCTGCAGAAAAGTTTGCTGAACGCCTTTATCGTCAATTTCCCAGTACAGTTCAAAGGGATAGTACGAATCTTCTTCAATACCTGCTGCGCGACGTGCCTCTCTAATCTGCACATCCAATTCCTTATTCGACGAATCAAAAAGATAGCCCTTGAAAGGCGCTATATGAATAACACCGCCGTTTTTACCGATAAGATCAATTTCTTCATCCGACAAATTGCGGCTAACGTCGGACAGTTTTCGCACGTTTGAATGGCTGGCAATAACCGGCGCAGTCGACAAATTCAATACCTGAACGGCTGCGGCTTTTGACAGCTGGGAGATATCAACAATGCCCCCCAGCTCATTAATCCGTTTTATTGCCGATCGCCCTAGCTCAGATAAACCGCCGTGCTCTTCTTCGGGCTCATGATCGGAAATGTCGGCAATATAAAGCGGCCGTGACGAATCAGCAAAGGCATTATGCCCCATGTGAGTTAAGGCGAAAACTCTAATACCGGCAGCGTAAAACTCATCCAGCCCGCCAATATCTTCACCCAGTATTAGCGCATTTTGAAAACTCAATACAAAGGCATTTTTTCCAGCTTCATGAGCTTTCACCAGTTCCTCTGCACTTCGAACAATAATCGCGTTATTGGAGGGATTAGCTGCAATTTTTGTAATAGCTTCGAGCTTTCCATCGGCGATAGCTCTTGCCTGTGTGTAGCCTTCAGCTGTTCGTGGCATAGGGCCCACAGCAACAGCCATTACTACCGCGTCTACACCACCCGCTTCCATCTTCGACGGTTCAACCTTGGAGCGGCCATCCGGCCCAACATAGCGAGATTCTTTACCGGGAATTTCTATATCGGCATGCGCGTCCAATACCAGTGCGTTGCTGTGGATTGTTTCAACACTAGTGGAAGTTAATACAGCAGGCTCAGGCGACTTTTTATTCGACTCATCGGTATCGAGTGAACAGCCTGCCAAACTTATTGCCAGCAGTAGTGAAATTACTGTTTTAGTCATGGAAATTTCTCATTGAATTATTGTTCCAAATATTTTTATTTACAAGTTGATCGTATTAACAAGGGAGCAGCCTACTCCTATTTACCCGTAAATATAACAAACCATTCTGGCTATTCATTCAAAATGAATTCGGGGCGATAAACCAACTGCTGGCGAAGTTGTTAGGCCTCGCAAATGACATTGATGAGCAGATCTGCTCACGGAACCACATGTATTTGCCCTATACATCTATGTTAATATCACCCAAAAATTGTACTAGAGTACGAACGTTGCCTTCGAAACTACCAAACCATTATTCCGCCTATTTACGCGGCCTATATTCGCCTATTATTGGCTTTTCGTTGCTGCTATTTGCCGAGAGTGCTGTATCCCAACCCCGAGCACCAGACAGTCCGCCAAACGCTCTGGCTCACCGAATCGAAGTCGCTCCCGTGATCGACGGCCATGTCCGCGACGACCCCGCATGGAATCGGGTCGAACCGGTTACCGGGTTCTGGCAAACACAACCGAACGAGGGGCAGCGTTCCACTCAAAAAACAGAAGTTTATATTGCCTACACCGAAGATACTTTTTACGTGGCTGCCATACTCTACGACGATAATCCAGAAGGCATTATAGTTTCAGATAGCCGCCGCGATGCTGACCTGGATGAAAGCGACAGTTTTCAAATTATTATTGACGGGTTCAAGGACGGCCAGAACGGCCTGGTTTTTGGAACCAATCCGGCCGGTATCCAGTACGACGGGCAGGTTAATAACGAAGGCAGCGGCAATACGGCGCTGGGCATCACCGGTTTTAATCGCGACTGGGATACATCCTGGGAAGTCCGCACTAAAGTCCACGATCAGGGCTGGAGCGTGGAAATGGAAATCCCTTTCAAGTCTCTGCGCTACAGCGGAGTAGATGAACCCACCTGGGGGATTAACTTTCAGCGCAACATTCGCCGCAACAAAGAAGAGGCTTTCTGGTCGCCATTGCAGCGACAACACAGCCTGTTTCGCGTCTCCGATGCGGGTTCTCTTCGCGGGCTACAGCCACCTGCGCAAAGAAATCTAAAATTTACGCCTTACGTATTGGGCCGAGCCCAACGCGGCACCTTGATTGATGGCACCGACTCCGACAGCGAAGCCGGATTCGACTTGAAATATTCCATAACCCCAAGCCTTACGCTGGATGCCACCTACAACACGGATTTCGCGCAAGTTGAGGTAGACGAGGTCGTGGTGAACCTCGATCGCTTCAGCGTCTTTTTACCTGAAAAAAGGCCCTTCTTTCTGGAAAATGCCGGTCAATTTTCCGTTGGTAGTGCCCAGGAGGTGGAGCTATTTTTTAGCCGCAGAATCGGGATTAGTGACAATGGCCTGGCAATACCCATAGAGGGAGGTTTGCGACTATCGGGAAAGGTGGGGGCCAGCACTAATATAGGACTACTACAAATGCGTTCGGAGGAAGTGGCTGGAATTATCCCACAAAATGATGACACGGTGATTCGCATTAACCAGGAGCTACCCAAGCGCTCCTCAATCGGCGCTATCTATGTTCGACGCGATGGCGAGGATAGCGAGGACAGAAACCAGACTTTCGGCATTGACGGCCGCTGGGGCATAGGCGACGACCTGGTTGTGTCGGGCTATGCGGCGAAAACAGATACGAATGATCTCGAAGAGCGCGATCATGCTCTGCAGCTAAAGGCCGATTACAATTCAGAAAAATGGTTCGCCAATATTTTCTATTCAGAGGTGGGTGAAGACTTCAATCCCGAGCTGGGTTTTGTTGCCCGCAAGGATTTCAGAAAATTCGGCGGCACAATTCTGCGCCGTTACAGGCCTGCGGAGCTCTGGGGACTGCAAGAGTTGCGCCCACATATCAGCTATAGGGGTCACTGGGGCTTCGATGGTAAACAACAATCTGGATATGTGCACCTGGACAACCATTTCGAGTTCAAGACAGGACTGGAAATTCACACCGGCGTGAACTTTGTGCATGAGACCGTGGAGAATTCATTCGATATCATCCCCGGCGCCACGGTTCAACCCGGAGAATACGACAACCGAGAATTTCAGCTGGTTTACTTTACCAATCAGGGCGCCCCCCTAAGCTTTGATTTGCGCTCTACCGTGGGAGGGTTTTTCAGTGGCGACAGAGTCACCGTTCAACCCACGATCAAGTACCGAATTGGCGAGGCCTTTAACTCCGAACTTTCATGGAACTATAACAATATCGATCTTGACGGACCCGAGGGCGATTTCGACATCAACGTGGGCCTGTTAAAGTTGGCTTATTCCTTTTCTCCCAAAATTTCGCTGGAAGCGTTGCTGCAATATGATGACCGAAGCGACTCGACCGCCGTCAATTTTCGTTTCGCCTGGCTGCAAACGGCCAATGCAGGCCTTTACGTAGTGTATAACGAGTTAGATCTAAAGGAGTTCGGAGTAGATCGCGACCGCCGCGAGCTCATTGTTAAATTCAGTTACATTTTTGACGTGTTGTAGTCACAATGGCAAACCCTATCAGGAGTTTTTAAAATGATTGAAGTAACCGGCCTGGATCACATTGTTCTACGCACCTCAAAACTCCAGGAAATGCTCCACTTTTACTGCACCGTACTGGGCTGTCTCGTTGAAAAGGAATTGTCACCGGAATTGGGCCTGGTGCAGTTGCGCGCAGGCGCGGCCTTAATCGATCTAGTGGCCGTAGACAGTGAACTTGGACGGATCGGCGGTGGGCCACCAACGCAGGGTAACAACAACATGGATCACTTTTGCCTGCAGATTAGTACACAGCCAGAGGAAGAGATCAGCCGCTACCTGGCCTCACACGACATCAAGTCGGGAACGTTCGAGCGCCGCTATGGCGCCCAGGGTTTTGGCAATT
>JBALVT010000097.1:0-15199 GCA_036961345.1 Halioglobus sp. | reverse complement strand
GTCTATTTTTATCTTTGGTTTATTTTTCTTTGTTGCGACACTCTTTTGTTGGTTTCGCATAACCATCAGGGAAAATATGGCGGGCATGAATAGCGCCCAGCTGAAACGGTCTTATGTGCTTGGCATGTTCTGGTTTATCTTCTCCGAGGTAATGTTCTTCTTTTGTTTCTTCGGCGCGCTATTTTACCTGCGCGCTCTGGTCGGGCCGTGGTTGGGCGGTGAAGGCGAAGGCGGCAGGATGAATGGTTTGTTGTGGGAAGGTTTTCAATACAACTGGCCCATGATGGAAACTCCCCAGGAAGCTGTTGGTGGTGCTCTGGCTCAACCTATTGCCAATAATGGTGTTTTCACGAGCCCCAATACCAGCTTGTCTTTTGCGGATGCGCACGCCTGGTGGGCGTGGCTGCCTATGTGGAATACTATTGTTCTACTGACCTCCAGTGTCACCACACACATCGCGCACAACGGTATTTTAGCTGGCGATAAGAAGAAGTTTAACTTCTGGTTGGGGCTGACCGTGGTGCTAGGGATTTTGTTCCTCTACCTGCAATATATGGAATATCATGAAGCTTACGTTGAATATGGCTTAACCCTGCACGCAGGCGTCTATGGTTCAACGTTCTTTATGCTGACCGGGTTCCACGGCTTCCACGTGGCGCTGGGTATGACAATGCTGCTGATTCAGTGGCTGCGATCAGTCCGCGGCAACCACTTTACCGCTGATGACCACTTCGGTTTTGAAGCTTCCAGCTGGTACTGGCACTTTGTTGATGTTGTCTGGGTAATGCTATTTCTGTTCGTTTATATATTGTAAGGGCTTGGCAGCCTATGGTTCCTGGGATGTTTGTGGCTTAGGCCCCGCGTCCCAGGGGTTCCGATTTCCCAGCTGTCCACTGGCGACGCTGTAGACAATAACGGCCGCCAGGGCGATGGCGATACCAAGCCTGACCCCCAGCGAATGGAAAGTTCTGCGCTTTGTTTTATTTCCCTGATCCGTCATCAGGAAATAAAATCCACTTCCCAGGCTCACCAGCAACGCCAGAACCAAAACCATAATGGCTATTTTTATCAAAAGGTCTCTCCTTATTCAATTCTGCCCGCATTATAAACCAGCGACGGCGCTGGTAGTCGAATTCTCGTGTTCAGCGGCCATTGTGGGTGGACGCGCCCGTGTCTGATCGTTCCAGTTCTCTCCAATTCGATCCGGAATGGCGCATTAGCCTTGTCACAGTCATGTTGCTGCCGTTTCTTGTCTTGCTTGGATTTTGGCAATTAGAGCGTGCAGACGAAAAAGCACTACTGGCCACTACCTGGGAATTGCGCCGCCATCAAAGCCCCGTGCAGTTATCTGAGCTCGACATTCAGCAACCTGAGTCTCTGGCTTATATCCCCGTACAGCTGACCGGTAGATACCTGTCGCAGGGAAACCTGTCGCAGGGACCCCTGTCGCAGGGACCCCTGTCGCAAGCGTATTTCCTGCTCGATAACCGAATCCACGGTGGCAAGTTTGGTTATGAAGTCGTGGCTCCATTTAGGCTGAGCGACAGTGACGAGATTGTATTGGTCAACCGGGGCTGGATTGCAGGTGACTCGTCCAGAATTAGCTTGCCTCAGGTGCCGTTGTTGGCGGGCGATATAAATGTGGCAGGGCATGTGTACGTTGCCCCTGGTGAGCCCTATCTTTTGGCAGACCAGGTAATGGAGCCCGGTTGGCCGAAACAAATACAGGCGCTGGAAATGGATAAAATTGAACCGCTAATGCTAGAGTTCGAACCTGGAATAAAGCTATTCCCCTACCCTGTGCGTATCAATGCCGGACAGGCGAGTGCACTGACAGTGGATTGGAAAATTGTGAATGTCAGCCCACAAAAACACACAGGCTATGCCGTTCAATGGTTCACTATGGCAGCAGTGTTGGGTATTTTTTATCTAATGCGTAGCAGTAACCTGTGGCAACTTATTGCCCCGAACCGACGGAAATCCGACTAAATGGCAGCGAACAACCCCAGCCGCAATAACAGAATGGTATTGCTCCTTATTGCCGGTATACCCATTACTGTCATTCTTATCGCAACGTGGCTGTGGTATTACGTCGTTGAGGGAGACCTGGATCTGGTGGGGATGCTGGGCACATCCAACAGTGGCACTTTAGTGCAGCCACCCCGTCAACTCGATGGCTTCGACCTTACTCAGGGTGAGGGCCTGCCTCAGCAGTACTCCGATCTAAGCCGCAAATGGACTTTTCTTGTCCCCGGAACAGCGGCCTGTAATGAAACCTGTGAGAAAATGCTCTACACCACCCGACAGATCCACGTCGCAATGGGAAAGCAGTTTAATCGTATTGCGCGTGTATATTTGAGCGACACTACAGTGGCAAATACGGCTATGTCTTTTGATACGCTCAGTGATAACCACCCTGCCCCGGCCTCATTCGAAGAATATTTGGCTGCCGAGCACCGCGGTATGAACGCATTTACAATTGCCGCGCAGCCTCATCGGGAACTGTTGGTTGAGCATTTGATTAACCCGGATACCTGGTACCTGGTAGATCCGGCAGGTTGGATCATGATGTCATATGACGCCCAGGTCGATTACAAAGGTGTAATATCTGATCTCAAATTTCTACTGAAGAACTCCAGTGAGTAATCCCGACATGACTGATACACAAGTAACGGAGCGGGCCAGCTGGCAAGATTACAAAGAGCTGACCAAACCCAATGTTGTCGCTTTGATGATACTTACTTCAGTCATCGGAATGTTGATGGCCGTGCCGGGTATGGTGCCGCTGGACGCGCTCATATTGGGCAATTTAGGTATTGCGATGGTCGCTGGAGCAGCGGCAGCTGTTAACCATCTGGTAGATCAGCAGGTAGACCTAAAAATGGCGCGAACCCGTAATCGACCTATGGCGCAGGGACGAATCGGGCCGATGCAGGCCGCCATTTTTGCCGCGGTACTGGGTGGTACGGGCATGGCCATACTGCTTATTTGGGTTAACGCGCTCACGGCCTGGCTAACTCTGGCTTCGCTAGTGGGTTACGCGGTGATTTATACCATGTTCCTCAAGCGCGCGACCCCTCAGAATATTGTTATTGGTGGATTGGCTGGCGCTGCGCCACCGTTACTGGGTTGGACAGCGGTTACAGGCGAGGTGACTGGCCACGCCCTCCTCCTCGCCCTGATAATTTTCGCCTGGACGCCGCCGCATTTCTGGGCTTTGGCGATTCACCGCAAAGAAGAGTATGCGGCAGTTGATATTCCCATGCTGCCGGTAACTCATGGTGTTGCGTTCACCAAGCTGCATATACTGCTCTACACTGTCCTTATGTTTTTGGTGACCCTACTCCCTTTCGCCACTCGTCTTAGCGGTCCGCTGTATTTGTTGGGTGCTGTTGTTTTAGGGGGCGGATTTCTCTATTGGGCAATAGAATTACTTCGTGATAAAAATCCCCAGGCGCCGATTGAGACCTTCAGGTACTCCATTGTCTACCTGATGGCGCTGTTTGTCGTGATGCTGGTGGATCACTACCTGTTTCCGCAAGCTTTGTTGGGGGTGGCATCATGAACGAAAATCTCGCTCATTCGCAGCGTCGTGGAATAAAAATCACGGTCGCCGCTATCGCGGTTTTTATGTTTATCGTGGTGGCAAGCTTTGTTCACAGAGTGCAAATGCCAAGGGTGCTTCCGGCGACTGAAATGAAGATAAATGGCGCCTATATGTTCGAAACACCAAGAAATATCGCCGAATTTGCACTAGTAGATCATCATGGCGAAGTTTTTGATGGCGCCAGGTTTGAGGGGAAATGGACGCTCGTATTTTTCGGTTTTACCGCCTGCCCCGACGTTTGCCCCACCACCATGAGTTTTTTGAACGACTTTATTAAACAGTTGGAAGGGACCGAAGCCGAGGATACAGCGGTGGTTATGATCAGCGTGGATCCAGCGCGTGATTCAGTTGAGCAATTGGCCAGTTATGTGCCCTATTTCAACCCGGATTTTACAGGTGTTACCGGTGAGTTCCTAAAAATACACAAATTTGCTACCGCACTAAACACACCCTTTCGGAAAGTGCCGGGACAGGGAGAGAACTACCAGGTAGACCATAGTTCCAATGTGGTACTCATAAACCCCCGGGGCGATTACCACGGATTTTTTAAGGCCCCGCTGGACATGGCAAAAATGAAGGTAACCTACCGTTCCGCCAGAATACTCTGGGATCACTAGCGGATACTGGTAGGCGAATAGTCCTGTCCGAATACAGGGTTAGTAAGCAATCGCAAACTCTGGGTGCCATGTATTTCGATGATCAAAGTTCGTTTCCATGCGCTGGTCTAGTTTAAATTGGAGTCCTGAGGCAACCTCATCGATGGTCGTAGGCAATGCCGCATGTTTGCGAGTTATTTCTTTTTCTGCCTCATTTTCAAGCTGATTTTGGTCTTGTATTTTTTCGACCGGTGCTGTCACAGAAGTATCTAGGCTCGCATCTATAGTCAGCTTATGGATATCTATTGCACTGCCAGCGGCAACTTGTGCCAATGCTGATTGTGACCCCATGAATAGTAGGGCAAAAACGATTTGTTTGATTTTCATACTTTCCTTCCTAATTTGTTACCTATACTTAGAGTCGGGTAACACTTGTTGTCTCTTGGGAGAGTATAATGGGCTCTTTTCGCGACAATACAACCCTGGGAAGTAAATTTTATGAAATATAATATTGTTATATATCAATGGGTTAATAATATTAGCTAAATTTTTACACAAGTATCTTGGTGCGACCGCTATAAATTGTAACGTTTTTTACAAAAGTAACACATGTGTTGGGCCTCTATTGATCCTCCTCGGGTAGCGTCTGGGAAGATCAGGCCACGTAGAAATTTGGTCTTGGATGGGCTTTAATCCCTGTCCGGTATCGTTGCATGCCTCCAATAACCTGTAGTGACAAAAAAAGAAGCCCTTTATGACCTCAACAACTCCCCCTCTCGTTCTGGTTGATGGCTCGTCGTATGTATATCGAGCCTTTCACGCGCTGCCACCGCTGGCCAACTCACAGGGCCAGGCAACAGGTGCGGTTAAGGGCGTAATAAATATGCTTCGTCGGTTGGTCAAAGATTATCCGGAAAGTACCATTGCGGTTATTTTCGATGCTAAGGGAAAGACCTTCCGGGACGACATCTACCC
This sequence comes from Halioglobus sp., assembly GCA_036961345.1. Taxonomy (GTDB): domain Bacteria; phylum Pseudomonadota; class Gammaproteobacteria; order Pseudomonadales; family Halieaceae; genus JBALVT01. Next base: position 10,021 of record JBALVT010000097.1, on the reverse strand, counting down.
CTTATACAAAGCAAATCGCCCGCCGATGCCCGATGAGCTGCGAGAGCAGATAGAACCTATCCACGAAATTGTTAAGGCGATGGGCCTGCCATTTATCTGCACACCTGGGGTGGAGGCAGACGATGTCATCGGCACGTTATCGCGGGAGGCCAGCGAGCAGGGCATTCAGGTCGTCATATCTACCGGTGACAAGGACATGGCCCAGTTGGTTAACGCACACACAACTTTAGTCAATACAATGACAGATACGGTGATGGACGAGCGCGGCGTAGAAGACAAATTCGGTATTCCTCCGAGACTTATTATCGATCTGTTGGCTCTAATGGGGGACAAGGTCGACAATATACCCGGGGTGGCGGGCGTGGGAGAGAAAACAGCGCTGGCTTTGCTGCAGGGTATTGGTGGCGTCGATGAAATTTACGCAAACTTGGAGCAGGTTGCGAGCCTGGACTTTCGCGGCGCCAAAAATATGGCGGCGAAGCTGGAACCCGAAAAAGAAAACGCCTTGTTATCCTATTCACTGGCTACCATCAAGACTGATGTTGAGCTGGATCAGGCACCGCAGGAGCTCAAAAATGGAGCGCCTGACCAGCCAGTCCTGCTGGACTGGTATACCAAAATGGAGTTTCGCTCCTGGGTTGAGGAGTTGGGCGAAGAGGACCTGGCTCCTGTTGAGTCGGTCGATACTGATTATGAATTGGTGACAGAGCAGGAACATCTGGATCGCTGGCTAGAAGAGCTTGAAGCGTCGGAGGTGTTCGCTTTTGATACCGAGACTACCAGCCTTGATTACATGGAAGCGCGTATTGTGGGTGTTTCCTTTGCCGTCTCACCGGGCCGGGCCGCTTATGTGCCGTTGGCTCATGATTATTTGGGTGTGCCCGAGCAACTGGATCGCGAGGCTGTATTGGCGCAATTGAAGCCGCTGCTGGAGAATCCGAATAAGGCCAAGCTGGGCCAGAACCTCAAATATGACGCCAGTGTCCTGGCCAATCACGATATTCATTTGCAGGGCATTGCGTTTGACACAATGCTGGAATCCTACGTGCTCGATTCAACCGCAACCCGGCACGATATGGACAGTCTCGCCCTGAAGTATCTTGGCTGCAGCACTATCCATTTTGAGGACATAGCGGGTAAAGGTGCCAAACAGCTGCGCTTTAACCAAATTACCCTGGAGGAGGCGGGGCCTTATGCGGCGGAAGACGCGGATATTACCTTGCGTTTGCACCAGAAGCTTTGGCCCTCGTTGGAACGGGAGCCAATGCTGCGCTCGGTGTTTGAGGAGATTGAGCTGCCGCTGGTTCCTGTCTTGTCGCGTATAGAGCGCCAGGGAGCCTATTTGTCCCGAGAGTTGTTGGTTGAGCAAAGTGCCGAGTTGGGCATTCGACTGCAAGAGCTCGAGGCCGAGACTTTCGATCTGGCGGGGCAGGAGTTTAATCTGGGCTCTCCCAAACAGTTGGGTGAGGTCCTGTTTGAAAAATTGCAGCTCCCGATTATCAAGAAAACCCCGAAAGGGGCGCCATCAACCTCAGAAGAGGTACTCACAGAACTGGCGTTGGATTACCCCCTGCCCAAGTTGCTGCTCGAATACCGCACGTTGAGCAAGTTGAAATCCACCTACACTGACAAGCTGCCAGAAATGATTAATGCGGAGACGGGCAGGGTGCACACCTCCTATCATCAGGCTGTTACCGCTACCGGGCGGTTGTCTTCTTCCAACCCAAATCTGCAGAATATTCCTATTCGTACCCAGGAGGGCAGGCGAATCCGCCGGGCCTTTATAGCGCCGGAAGGTTACAAAATAGTGGCTGCGGATTATTCCCAGATCGAGCTGCGTATCATGGCACACTTATCGGGTGATCAAGGGCTGTTGGGGGCGTTTAGCCAAGGGCTGGATGTGCACCGCGCGACAGCGGCTGAAGTGTTTGAGGTTGAGCTGGACCAGGTTTCAGGTGATCAGCGGCGCAAGGCGAAGGCGATTAACTTTGGCCTCATATACGGCATGTCGGCCTTCGGCTTGGCGAAGCAGCTGCATTTGGGTCGGCACGAAGCACAACAGTATATTGAACGCTATTTTGAACGCTATCCCGGCGTGCAGGAGTACATGGATTCTACCCGCGCATTGGCGAAGGAGCAGGGCTACGTAGAGACGTTGTTTGGACGCCGTCTGTATTTACCAGAGATCAACGCCCGCAATAAAATGCGGGTACAGGCCGCTGAGCGCACAGCGATTAATGCCCCTATGCAGGGGACCGCTGCAGACATTATCAAGCGGGCAATGCTGGCGGTGGACGACTGGCTGCAAGGTGGAGATGCCGATGCGCGAATGGTCATGCAGGTACACGATGAACTGGTGCTTGAAGCCGCAACGGCTCAGGTAGAGTCGGTGAGCGCGAAATTATGTGAATTGATGTCATCTGCCGCTGATCTTGCTGTGCCTTTGTTGGTGGAAGCCGGGGCAGGGGACAACTGGGACGAAGCACACTAACGGCGTAGCTTCTGGGGCAATAGAAATTATTGCCAGTTTCCGGAACTTGCCACAAGTCGCCCGGTCATACTGTATGTAGCGTTTGCTACACCCGGGTTAACCTACCCCCATAGGCCGCCCGGGTAAGTCTCTTCCCCTGGAGACTCTTATGTATCCCGGCGCAGCCAGACCCCCCTTTGGCCGTCGGGTTTTTTTATTCTTCTTCGTGCACCTCATCGTCCATCACACTGGAATCGGTCAGCCAGTTGTTCAGTACGCAGATAAGCTCACCTCGGCCCTCATGTTTTAGGGCTGAAAATAGCTGAACGCTCACTAATTCGGCGTGTTCATTTAATTGAGCGCGAACTTTTAGCATTGCGGCTTTGGCTGGACCTTTTTTAAGTTTGTCAGCTTTGGTCAGCAGAATGTGCACAGGCATGCCCGCAGTAATCGCCCAGTTGAGCATTTGCTCGTCAAATGGCTGCAGCGGATGTCGGGAGTCCATCAGTAGAATAAGCCCCCGCAGACTCTCCCTTTTTTGTAAATATCCCTCAAGTTGCTTGGTCCAGGCCTGTTTTACCGCCTTGGGCACCTTGGCAAAGCCGTAACCTGGAAGGTCGACCAGGCGCTGCTGTTCGGTGAGCGAAAAGAAATTGAGCAATTGCGTGCGCCCGGGTGTTTTCGAGGTTCTCGCCAGCTTCTTGTTCCCCGTTAAGCTATTGATTGCACTGGATTTTCCTGCATTTGATCGCCCGGCAAAAGCAACCTCCCAGCCCTGATCTGGTGGGCATTGGGAGACCTTTTGAGCGCTGGTAAGAAACTCTGCCTGTCTGTAGTTGAGCGCATTTCCACCCACATTTCGATCCGGATTATCCATTGAGCTGTATTGCCTTTTTTGGTGTGAGCATCTCGTATATAATGCCACAGCTTTTTTCGCCAGTTATCAAAAGCTTGCATGGCGAACGTTTATAATTGATTAAACTGGAAAAATACTCGAGGTTATTCATGAAAAAGTTATTTGCCGTTTTATTAGTGATGTCAGCAGCCACTGTGTCTGCCGAGCCCAATATGGAAAAATACAACAAAAGCTGCGTTATCTGTCATGCGTCGGGTACCGCAAATGCGCCCAAAACAGGTGATGTAGCCGCTTGGGAACCGCGTATGGCCAAAGGCATGGATGCGCTTTTACAGTCTGTTAATGCCGGTATGAACGCGATGCCACCAAAAGGTATGTGTTTCGATTGTAGCACTGAAGAGTATCAGGCACTTATAGAGTTCATGGCCAAGCCAGCAGAATAAGTAGGTTTCCTACCCCATTGTAATTTGGAATTGAAATGAAGAAAGTAGCAATTATTGTTGGCCTGGCACTGGGCTGGGCGCATATCGGTTATTCAACGGCTGCGACACTAACGGGTGATGCGGCTGCTGGCAAAGACCAGAGTGTTGTTTGTTCAGCGTGCCATGGAGCAGACGGTAATAGCGCTGTTCCAACCTTTCCCAAGCTCGCGGGGCAGGGCGAACGCTATTTGCTCAAGCAAATGCAGGACATTCGGGATGGCGCCAGACCAGTGCCAACCATGGCAGGGCAGTTGGACGGCAAGACCGATCAACAATTGGCAGATATCGCCGCTTTCTTTTCTTCCCAGCCCGCCTCCGGTGGTCAGACCGACCCGGAATTACTGGCATTGGGGCAAAAAGTTTACCGAGCAGGCGTTGCTGACCGCAAGGTCGCAGCCTGTACGGCCTGTCATTCACCTACGGGGCAGGGAAATGCACCTGCCGGATACCCGTCTTTGGCAGGTCAGCACGCAGAATATATCGCTACCCAGCTTAAAATGTATCGAAAAGGCTACGAAGATGAGACTGGGCGAACCAATGATGGCGATGCGCAGATTATGCGTACTACGGCATTTGGCTTAAGTGATAAGGAAATTGAAGCGGTTTCCAGTTATATTGCTGGCCTGAAGTAAGTCAGCGAAGCGCAAAATCGGTGGCTTATTAGCCGCCTTTTTTTTACCTTTTTCGAACGTGTCTGGCAATCTGCTGTCAGATGGTAGTACTAATTTTTATGGAGATAGTTATGTTCAAGCGTTTGCTGTTAACCCTGTCGGTAGTCCTGCTTGCCCCACTTGCCTGTTCGGCGCAGGAACCCGACGTTCAGGACTATGTAGAGGGCACGCATTACAATTTGATAGTCCCGGCGGTGCGCACAGCGGACCCTGGCAAAATCGAAGTCATGGAATTTTTCTGGTATGGATGCAGCCATTGTTACAACTTCGAACCCCTGCTCAGCCAGTGGAAGCAGTCCCTGGGTGAAGATGTCGATTTTCGCGGCTCTCCTGCTGTCTGGAATCAGCCAATGGAGCTGCATGCCAAGGCGTATTATGTTGCCGAGGTTCTAGGTGTACTGGATACCATGCATCTTGTTTTGTTCCAGGCTATGAACGTTGACAAGAAACGATTGGGTTCAGATGCTGAATTGGCCGCGCTCTTTGAGGCTAATGGCGTCTCAAACGAAGACTTTAGCAAAGCGCTCAATTCTTTTGGCGTGAGTAGTCTCGCGCGTCAGGCAGCTTCGCGCGCCAAAGCCGCAAAAATCACTGGAACACCGGAGATGATGGTGAATGGCAAGTACCGCATCAGCACACGACTCGACGCCGTTAAAGGGCAGGGTGACATGCTCAAAATTGCCACCTACCTCATTGAGAAGGAGCGCGTTGCCGTCGGTAGCTAGGTTGCTAGTGCTGTAAGCGGAATGTGTAGCTACATTCCGCTTGTATAGGTTTCCATCGACGTTTTTCCGCTGGCTCTAATGCCTCGAAACGCCAAGGCGTACTCTTTCAGCATTTCCAGACAGTAGCCAAGGCGCCCCTCAAAGTACTCCTGAGTTTCAGCTTTGTTATCCTTGGGGTCTTCATTGAATACTGTATCCACGTATCGAATAATCAGATGTTCGGGGAGATAGCAGATACGGCTATTTTTGTAGCTGCTCATGCGCAGTTCGGCGATGGGATAGGAGCCACCATCGGCAGTAGAGACCGTGACGATTAAAGCCGGTTTATGGGCCAGCTCACCGCCAGCAGTCCACATGAGAAAAAAGTTCTTCAGGCCCGCCGGGGCCATACCGTGCCACTCGGGGCTAACGACGACAAAGCCGTCGCAGCTCTTGAGCTCGGCGCTCAGTGGCGCCAGGCGCTCCTGCCACTGCTCGTCGCCACTCCATATGCCTTCATCCCACAGCGGCAAAGGGTTGTCTGCCAGGTCATATAGCCAGGTCTCCTGGCAAATGTTCTGCGCAAGCAACTCCCGCTCGATATGCCGCGATATTTTGCCGCTTTGTGACGTGTTTCGATGGCTGCCGCAGATAATGCCAATTTTCATGTTGGGTCTCGTATAGGGGTAACGTTAGATTAAATAGCTAGCCACTGTGGAACAGGCAGGCCTTTGTTCTCAAGGAAAACGGGGTTAAAAAGTTTGCTCTGGTAGCGATTGCCATAGTCACACAAGATGGTGACGATGGTATGTCCCGGCCCCAGGTGCTCAGCCAGACGGACAGCGCCTGCTATGTTGATTGCGGCTGAGCCTCCAAGGCATAGGCCTTCATTTTTCAACAGGTCGAACAGGTAGGGCAACGCCTCCTCATCAGAAATAGCGTAAGCCTGGTCGACCTTGGCTTGTGCAATGTTGTCAGTAACATGGTTGATTCCAATACCCTCGATGATTGAGCTTCCAGGGGTTGCCTCAAGATTGCCGTTGCGGAAATAGTTGTAGAGCGAAGCCCCTGCCGGGTCGGCCATACCTATGGTTATGTTGCTGTTTTTTTGTTTGAGAGTGGCAGATACGCCTGCCAGCGTGCCACCGGTACCAACGGCACAGACAAAGCCATCTATTTTCCCGTCGGTTTGTTGCCAAATTTCAACGCCGGTAGTACTTGCATGAATTTCCATGTTTGCCAAATTGTCGAACTGGCGAGCCCACACAGCGCCGTGTTGTTCTTTTGCCGCGTATTTTTCCGCCAGCCTTTCCGCGCTGTGAATATAGTGTTTGGGGTCGCTATATGAGGTGGCGTTTACCAGGTGTAGGTCTGCGCCCAGTAGTTCCAGAGTATCGATTTTTTCTTTGCTCTGGGTGATAGGCATCACAACGGAGCTGGTATAACCCAGTGCATTGGCGATCAGTGTTAGACCAATACCGGTGTTTCCGGCTGTACCCTCTACAATTCTTCCGCCGGGTTGCAGGTCACCACTTTTCTCAGCGGCGCGGATGATGCCAAGCGCCGTCCGGTCCTTGACCGAGCCTCCGGGGTTCAAAAATTCTGCTTTGCCCAGGATGGTGCAGCCGGTTAGCTCGGACACCTGTTTCAGGTGTAGGAGCGGTGTGTTCCCAATTAGCTGGGTGACGTCGGTGGCGGTCTGCAAAATCACTTCTCCATTACACTGGCTACTGCTGGCCTGAGTGCTGAGTATGACACAGGCTTTGTTTCCCGGTCATGGTCTGGGACGATCACGGTGCCAGTGGGTGCGCATGACAAGTACCAAGGCCAACAGTGAAACCAGCACCATGGTAACCACCATGGGTCGTGGTGTGTCAGTCAGGTATTGGCCGACGACGGCACTGATGCCTGCGGACAATGCCATTTGGATAAAACCCATAAAAGCCGATGCTGTGGCGGCAATGTGGGCAAAGGGCCTCAGGGCGATGGCCATCGCATGGGGTAATACCATTCCCAGTGCGGTGGTAAAAAATGTCATCGGTAACATCAGGGCGTAGATACTTGTAGGATAAAGCGTTGAGGCGGCCCACATTGTCATGGTCGCAGCCAAGGCGATACCCGAGCCAATTAACATCAGTGACTCCGAATCATGGCTGCCGGAAAGTTTGGCGCTGAGAGCACTTCCGCCCATATAACCTAACACCGTCGTTAGAAAAATAAGTCCGAAATATTCCACTGGAACACCCAGCATCTCGATATAGATAAAACTGGAGGATGACAGGTAGGTGATCATTGCAGCATAGGTCATACCGCTGGCGACAATCACTGTTAAATACACAGGGTCAGCAATCAATTGGCCATAGTTTCGCAATATCGCACGCGGGCGCAGGCTCTGTTTGCTGGGCAGGGATTCAGCTAAATAGCGCTGGGTAAGTATCATTATGAGCGCGCCATAAATCGCGAGAAACACAAAAATACTGGACCATGGCAGCACCAGTAACATAACGCCGCCTAACGTCGGGGCAACGGCCGGCGCAAGAGCCATCAGCATGGCGATCAACGAGAATGCTTTGGCGGCGCGGGTAGGGCCGAAGACGTCCCTTGTTATGGTGCGTGCCAGTGTTGGGCCTACGCAGGCACCTACGCCCTGGAAAAAGCGCCAAAATAGCAATTCGTCGACGGTGTTTGCCAGGCTGCATCCCAGGCAGGCACCGATAAAAACTGCAGTACCCCCAAACAATACAGGTTTGCGTCCATAGCGATCGGCCAGTGGGCCGCACAGTAAGTGAAAGAGTGAAAACCCCGCCAGGTAAACGCTGATGGTGAGTTGCATGCTGCTGATATCGGAGTTAAATACGTCGCGCATTGCCGGCATTGCCGGCAAGTACATGTCGATACTCAGTGGGCCCAGCGCGACGAGTCCTGCCAGCGTTGCCAGCAACCAGGGAGAATCGTGATGTAAGTGGTGTTTACTCATGGGCCGGCGATGCTAGCACAGCCAACAGTGATACTCAGTACAAAGCAGTTACTTCCCTACATTTAGCACCACTTTCCACCATAGGCTGGGAAGTAGTGTATGCCATAACATGAGCAATCTGGCTTCTCCAGGGTAGATAATGTCCTTGTTTTTGGCGACGCCCTTGTCGATGGCATCGACAATTTTTTCTGGGTCCGCCAGGCGACCGCTCTTGATGGCTTCTTTAATGCTCCCGGGGGCGTCAGTGGCCAGGGCTTGGTCCATAAGCGGTGTGTTCACAGCTGGCGGGCATACCAGATGTACGTGTACACCGGATCCCCTGACCTCGTTTTGCAGGACTTCTATGTAAGTGTTTACGGCGGATTTTGTCGCGCAATAAGCGCCCATATTGGGCACCATGGCGTGTCCGGCGATAGAACCAAAGACAATAATACGACCGGCTTTTCGCTCAACCATTGATGGCATTACGGTCTTCACGAGGTAGGTGGTGCCAAAATAGTTGATGCGAAAAAGGCGTTCCATATTCTCGTGGGTGTGGTCCAGTATTTTGTGGCCCGGCATCAAAGCGGCTGCATGTACCAGGTGGTCAATGGGCCCCAGATTGCTTGCAACCTGCGCAACCTTGGCTTCAACATCTTGCAGGTCGGAAATGTCACAGCGATAGGCGCTGATACCTGTTGTCTCGGCTGCTGTTGCAGCAAGACCTTCGTCGTTGACATCGAAAATGGCGACTTTCGCTCCCCGGCTCGCCAGTCGCAACGCTATAATGCGGCCCATACCGCTGGCACCACCCGTTACCAGTGCGATTTTTCCCGTCATGTCCGTCATTCAATTCTCCAATTTTGTTATATATTTGAATGTGGCAGTCATACTGCGATCGAGGACGGCCGCTCGCAAGCCCCGAACTGGCCAGTAATAGTGGCAGATTTTGACTTCAATGCCGCCCCTGGTTGATTCACGGCTCGATATGCTCCAGTGGCAGTGCTGTGCGCTGCACCACCCGGCGCAGCTCAAAGCTTGAATGCACCCCGGTCACCCCCTCGATGCGGGTGAGCTTACCGAGCAGAAATCGTTCGTAATATTCCATATCGGGTACCACGGCCTTGAGCAGGTAATCAGCGGACTGCCCGGTGACGACGTTGCACTCCATGACCTCTTCAAATTCCTGAACCTTTTCTTCAAATGCCTCGAAACGGTCGGGCGTGTGGCGGTCCATGGTAATGCCGATATAGGCCGTGAGCTTTAGACCGAGCATCGATTGGTTTAGCAAGGTGACATGGGCTCTTATCAGACCCGACTCCTCCAGCCGTTTTACTCTTCTGGAGCAGGGCGTCGGAGACAGGCCCACTGCCTCGGCAAGCTCCAGGTTGGTGATGCGGCCATTGAGCTGCATCTGCTCGAGTATTCTTCGGTCTGTTCGGTCTAGTTTCATTTTTTCTACGCTATGTTCTCGGGTTATGAAGATATTGTTGAGGCTTGGGGTTTTGTAGTGCGGATTCGCGCTCCTCGGTTGGCGCACCCCCATTCGGTTCAAGGGGCAGGCCCTTATGGGGGTGCGCCAACCGAGGAGCGCTTGCTCCGTGCGTACTGCGAGCTCAAGGAAAGCGCGGCACAGCACACCTCGTCATCACCAAAAAACTCACAAGCCAGCCATAAATAGCGATATAAACTAAAAATAGCACAAATATAGCTATTTATTGCACAAAATCAAAAAATAAACGAGATGTTTGCAACCAATCACTCATCTCAACGTCCTATACTGCGTATCTGGCTGATACATTCACCTGCAGTCGCAGATGGCATCCGAAGTACCGCTTCTTTTGCAATCTCGCATGCCCCACGAGGGTTTATGCCCGGTAAC
>JBALVT010000096.1:0-15332 GCA_036961345.1 Halioglobus sp. | reverse complement strand
TGATGATATCTGGCGGGAATCGGTGGCGCTTGTAAGTATTCATTTGCCGATTCTATCAATATCGGCGCTTTAACTTGGCGGTACCTATTTTTTCGTTTCATCCTCGTCTCTCCCTTGCAAATTTATTTTTCGATCTTCGACTACAAAAAGCTGATCGATCATTAAACTAATCATGGTGATATTTTGGCTATCTGCACGGCCAGGAACCAGATGATTGATGGCCAGATTCGTTTCCAATTCGGCCATCTGTTATTTTCCAGTTGCACCAGCTTTTTTTCTGGGACGCTTTGAAGCGGCTTTCACCCTGGCAACGCGATTGGGGTTCTTTCTCGGCACTAGGCCTGCCAGCTGTTCCAGCTCTACCAGCGCATCTTCCATATAATCAATCAAACGTTGGACACTGGGCACAGTTTCACGACAGGCAACAATCCCCACATCCAGATTGTCACCATTACTGACTAATGTGATATTGACGCCAGAACCGTGTGCTATTGCAGAAATAGGGTAGGAGCCAACCATCTTCGCTCCGTTCCAGTACAGCTGCTCTCTTGATCCGGGCACATTGGAAATAGTCACATTAAAAGCCGGAAACCTATCTTCGATACCTAGTAACGATAACGAGAGCCCGGGCAATTGAGTGATGGCCATATAGCTTCCGATTTCCCCCGGACTCATCTTCTGCATCAGTCCTTTACCCGCAATCATCGACTCGCGAATACGCTGGTAACGCATAGCAGGATCAGCAACGTTGGTGGCAAGATCTGCACATAGCGTAGCCACAGCATTGGCGCTGTCCAGATCTCCCTTGCCTCTCAAAGAGATCGGCGCCATCGCTTTCAACGATTGCGCCGGCAGTTCATGGTGCTCCTGCAAGTATTTACGCAAAGCACCGGCACACATTGCCAGTACCGTATCGTTCAGCGTGCCACCCAGTTTCTTGCCAACCGCATAGACACGCTGAAACTCCCAGGTTTGGGCAACAAACCGCCGCGCACCGGTAATTCTTTTATTGAAAGATGTTCTCGGAATATCGTGCCAGGGCACGGAAAGCTTCTCTTCACGGCCTAAGTAGGCACTGGCTGTCTGCCCGATAGCGCGTAGAATATTCGAGGTGCTATTCATAGAATCCGAAAGCACCTGTGTCGGCTTTTTATCTCGCGCAGACTTTATTGGATTATGCTCCATTTCATCCACCAGACTGCTTTTGTATTTGCGGTAGGCTTCCAGTGAAAAGGGAGAGTAGTTTTTATACTCCTCCGGGCTATTGGAGTGCATGCTGTTTAGAAAATGCATGAACCCCGCCCCATCAATGGCGCAGTGGTGAATCTTTGAATAGGTGGCAAACTGTCGGTCCTGCAAACCCTCGATCAGATGAAACTCCCAAAGCGGACGACTGCGATCAAGCAAAGTACTGTGCAGCCGGGAAACCAGCGCAAACAACTCTCGGTAACGACCCGGCTTCGGTAGTGCAGAATGACGCACGTGGTAATGCATATCAAGATTTGGATCTTCCTCCCAGGAAATCGGTCCCGTCATCCCCAGGTTTGTCAATTTTAGCCGCTGCCCGAATGGATATCGAAGAGCCACCTCTGAGGAGAGGAATTCGCGCAGGCCAGACATAAACTCCTGCTCATCCTCACCCTTCGGCACGGTATATAGGTTTACGCCCCCGACATGCATCGGAGCCTCTCGCGATTCAGCCAGTAAAAAGGCACGATCCGTTAAAGTTAATTTTTTCATCCTAAGTCTCCGAATAATATTCAAAAAATATATTGAATCAGCCCCGTACAAAGTCCACGGCAATGTAGGTTAGTTTGGCTATCTACGCGCCCACAAACCAGATGATTGACGGCCAGATTCGGTTCCAATTCGGCCACCCTATTTAGCGACCTGATGATGGCGCACCGTGCTGTCCGAAATTGAAACGTAGTTGGCCACCTGGAATAACGCACTTTGCGTTATCGCGTCCTACAATGGCGACCGTCATCTACTAACAAACCTCTCAGGAGATAGGCTATGCGTGCAGTCGCTTTCAACGGATCAGATCAGAAACTTGCTTTGGTGGAAATTGACAGGCCGGAACCCGGTCCGGGCCAGTTGCTATTGAAGGTGGGAGCTTGCGGCATCTGTGGTTCAGACCTGCACGCCTACCAGGCGGCATTTGCTCCTCTCGGGACGGTATTCGGCCATGAGTTTGCCGGCGAGGTAGTTGCCTTAGGTGATCAGACCGACGGCGACTGGCAAGTAGGAGATCGCGCCATAGCTATGGGTGCCATGACCTGTGGGCAATGTGCCGCTTGTGAGGCAGGCAACCTGGAGGGTTGTACAAGCCTGGAATTGATCGGTTTCGGCGTCAATGGTGCTTACGCCGAATATGTGATCGTCCAGGCAGCCGTCACTATCAAGATCGCGGCAAGCACCGGGTACCCCAGTGCTGCGTTAGTGGAACCGCTGACGGTTGGCCTCGCGGCGTTCAGGGACTGCAATCTGCCAATGGCTGGCAATATACTGATTATCGGCGCAGGGATCATCGGTATTACGGTAGTCAAGTGGGCCAAATTCTTCGGCGCGGAACACGTGGGCATATCCGACCTGGATTCCGCCAGGCTGAATCGTGCAGGCAATGCCGGTGCAACTGTGACTATCAATGCCAGTGAATGCGACGACCCCGTGCAGGCGTTCCGGGAGGCGACCGGCTCTGAGCCCCAGGTTATCGTCGAGTGCGTAGGTGCACCCATTCTGCAAAGTCTTGTCGATAACGCACCCCAAAAAGCACATATCGTCGCGGTCGGCTGCAACATGGCTCCTGAACCCATCACCTCATTAGTGGCGGCCCAGAAACAGCTCCGCATGACCTTCTCTTTCGGCTATACCCTGGAAGATTTCCAGTTCGTTGTCCGCATGATCGAGGCCGGTAGGATTGAAACAGGTGACCTTATCACCCGCACTATATCCCTGGAGGAGGTGCCGGATGCGTTTGCGGGTCTGATGCAGCCCAACGAACATTGCAAGATTATGATTCAGCCCTGAGCGGATTATTTTCTTCTGTATTAATTTGCATCCAGAGCAGCGCCACGTATCTAAAATACAAGGACCCTTAGTATGTCGACCACCATGTCACAGATAGCAATTTGCACTACCGATTTTTACCGTTCGATTGTTTTCTACGATCGAGTAGTGGGTATGGATGACTGTTTCGGTACGGTGGCGTTTCGCGGGCCACTAGCCGAAATGGTACAGGAACTTCCAAACCCGGCTTCCAAAGTGCGTTGGTTTACGGATAACAGCGTTTTTTTTCAGTTAGAGATCTTTGAGTTTGAAAACCCTAAGCCAAAGCCTCTCCCTACCCATCACAGCATTCTATCAGAAGGCTATAACCGCCTGATAATAGCCGTACGCAGTTTGGAAAAATTCCAGCGCAGCATGATCGAGCTTGGTTTTTTCCAAGACATCACTATTGTTCAAGGAGAGATCAGCCGCCATGGTATAACCACCGATCCTGATGGAAATATTATCCAACTAGTGGAGCAAGCTAACTTAATTAATGGCGAGCGCGACGCACAGCTTATTGGTGTCGGTATCACCAGCAGCCAATTTGAAGCCGCAGAGTCCGACTTCCGTGAGCTCTTTGAATTTACAAAAAGAGCCGACTGTTTCGATACTGCCACCGTACTAGCCGGTGAAGGTAAGCTGGTTCAGACCAGCACTCTGCAGATCAATGATAAGTTTATCGTACTGGCCGACTTTGAAAATAGCGTACCGCATGCAGACGACTACCTGCTCAGTGATGCAGGTATTATGAACTTTGCTATGGGCTATGAGACCCAGCAAGACTATATCAAAGCGTGGAACGCCACCAGCCAAACCGGTATGCACCAAAGTGTTCCAGCCGGCGATGAGCCTAGCGAACACGGCGCCTACGGCACCTACGCCACCACCCGCACTAACCTGTCCATAGAAATGCAGGCGATCGATAAGCATGCCTATGGGTTTTGGGGTTTTGGTCCGGTGACCGAAGAACATCGCGAAGCCATGTACCAGATGACACTGGCTGCCGTTGCCGAATACAAGCCAAGCGAAGACTAAGCACCCACTTATTAATGAACATTAATCAAGTGATATAAGGAGTAGTTAAATGAAAAAAACAGTAGTAATAACCGGAGTGTCATCTGGAATCGGCTTCCATGCGGCACAGTATCTACTGGACAAAGGCTATCAGGTCTTTGGCAGTGTGCGCAAAGCCGCCGATGGAGAAAGCGTGCAAGCCAAATTGGGGGACAACTTTACCCCGTTGCTGTTCGATGTTACCGACGTCGACGCCATTGGTGAAGCGGTTAAAGTGGTCGAGTCCAAGCTCGGCGGTGAGAACCTGACGGCCCTGGTGAACAATGCCGGGATCTCTGCAATCGGGCCTTTGCTCCATATACCTCTCGATGAAGTACGTCATAACATTGAGGTAAATACGATTGGTGTGTTAGCCGTTACCCAAGCATTTGCGCCATTGCTTGGCACCAAACCTGACGCCCAGGGCAGTCCGGGCCGCGTGGTCAATATCACTTCGGTGAATGGTGCGGTCGCGGTTCCGATGTTTGGAGCCTACAACGCGTCCAAGTTTGCCGCCGAGGCGATCAATGACACACTCCGTCGAGAGCTGAGCATATACGGCATCCATGTCAGTGCTATTAAGCCCGGTCAGGTTACAACAGACATTCAATCAAAAGTTGATTATGACGCCCTGGAGACTCGTTATGGGAAAACCCGTTACTGGCCTGCCTTTGACGGCTTGCGGGACGGCTTCGCGGATGGCAAGGACATTCCTGTTATTGAGGTATCAAAGAAAATACTGCATGCCGTTGAGTCCCCTAAGCCAAAAGCCGACTATCCCATGCATATCATGTTGCGCTTGAATTGGTTACTGCCAACAAAAAAAATGGACAACATCTTAAATAAATTCACTGGGATAGACCGATGTAAATAACGTCAATGGAACCATAACTCGAGGGTAAAAAAATGATTTTAGGTGTAAACCATGTGGCACTATCGGTGCCTGATTTCGACAAAGCGGCTGAATTTTATTGTACGCATTTAGGCTTTGAAAAAATTTTTGAAAGTGGCTGGGAGCTTACGGACGAAGATATGCCCAGTAAAATATTGGGCGTAAATGGCACCTCAGCTCGCGTAGGGCATTTGAAGCAATCCAATATATTGATTGAGCTGTTTGAGTTTGGCTCAGTGGACGTTGAGGTTCAAGATCCGAACCGTCCAGTGGTTAATCACGGTTATACCCATATTTGCTTTGCGGTAACCGATATTCAGACCGAGTATAAGCGCCTGTGTAAGGCGGGTGTCCGCTTTCACCACGAACCTCTTGAAGTTGCTCCGAATGTATTCTCTGCCTACGGCCGAGATCCTTTTGGTAATGTCATTGAAATAGAAGAAGCGATTGGCCGTGAAATTCCGTTTGCGCCACCTATAGCCGGATAGTGCACTGACCGTCGCCTGGGAACAGGCGACTCTACCTTAAGCAAAGAGCTGGACTGGTTCTCTGATTGAGCCTGTGGCAGGTCAACGAGATAAAAATACGGACAAGACAGATCATTAAACACTAACAAAATAGGAAGCTAGATATGACTATATTTGCCTACCAGATTCAGACCGTTATCGACATCGGTGCATGCCCCGCAGACATCTGGCAGGTGCTGGTGGATTTTGACGCTTACCCAGATTGGAATCCGATGTTGGGCAAGGTCCAAACACACCTGGAGATGGGTGCAAAGGTTCGCATGGAGGTCTTGCGGGACGACAGTAAATCCTTAAAGCTCACAGCGAATATTTCTTCACTGAAAGACTCTAAGGAGGTGGTTTGGTACGGCGGGAACGCCCTCGTGATATCCGGCGAGCACTATTTTCGAATCGAGCAATTGGACAAACAACACTGCCGTTTACACCACGGTGAAAATTTTAAGGGCTTATTGGTTCCTCTGCTAAGGCCTACGTTAAGGAAGGCCTCCGCGCTCTATG
This sequence comes from Halioglobus sp., assembly GCA_036961345.1. Classification (GTDB taxonomy): domain Bacteria; phylum Pseudomonadota; class Gammaproteobacteria; order Pseudomonadales; family Halieaceae; genus JBALVT01. Next base: position 9,311 of record JBALVT010000096.1, on the reverse strand, counting down.
AGGCCATGAATGTCGCGTTGAAACAACGCGTAGAGCAACGGGGCGGAATTGCCGCAGGGGAGTAATGCAAACAAAGTGAGTGAATGCATTACCTGCCAGTGGTTTACTCCGGTAATGCCTAGGTAATCGATTGCAGAAACTCACCAATCTTACTATTAACCCACTCGGGTGCTTCCTGACCCAACCAATGCCCAGCCTCGATCATTCCAGTGACTCGCAGGTCAGAAAACTTCTCGTATTCATCCAGTTGTAGTGTCTGCGCCAATTCGACAGTCCACTCCTGCGTTCCGGTAAGGTACATGGCAGGCACCTTAATGACATCATCCACATTCGCCTCGGTACGCTCGAAAGTGCGCTGAAAGTTACGATACCAGTTGTGTGGCGGCTCGAAACCGTACGGCTGATAACGGCTGACCAAATAGTCGAGAAAGTCATTTGGCATAAAAGCAGGCTGCTCGGCGGGCATTTCGATACGCTCCAGGAAGGAGCGACCATCAGCAGGCTGGTTGAGAATATCCATTTCGCCCACCATGATACGAGTGAGGGCATCACGATGATCACTGTCGAGCCGCTGCGTTGTTTCCTGGCGCTGAAAATCGGAAATATAAAAATAATTGTCGGGGAACATCGTTTCGATCAGATTCAGCATATGCATCTCGCCGCGACCAAACCAAGGTACTGACAGGCCTCCCACTCCGAGAAGCTTTTCCGGGTGCAGCCAGGCGGTATGCCAAGCAGCGATACAACCCCAGTCGTGCCCTATAACAATGGCCGGACCCTTATTGTAAGTATCAATCAGACCTGCCACATCCGCGGCCAGTTCTACCGTGTCATAGGCCGTAATATCGGCGGGCGCGTCACTTTCACCATAACCGCGCATCTCCGGGACCACCACATGGTAGCCCCTGTCCAGAAGGTAGCTGATCTGCGGCCCCCAACTGGCCCAGCACTCGGGGAAGCCATGGAGTAGTAGAATCAGCGGACCGGATCCGGCTTCAAACACATTGAGTTCGATGCCGTTAGTCGCTTTGCGTGTCGCCTTTATATCGTAGCGTTCGAGAGAATAGGGCAAATTAGCCAAAATAATCGTCTCCTTAATTTGAGTTGTTCCGTCGACCGGTTGTTTACCTCAGGAAGTCCGTCTTAGCGTACTCCGGGTTCGGATAACTGTAGAAACCCTGGCCACCCAAGGCACCGGTCAGCCCCTTATTGATAAAGTGTTCTTCAAGGTAATCAATATTCTTTTGATGTTGCGGATTGTTCGGTTCCGCTGCTGCCTGCAAACGAACAACATTGCGGGCCACTTCAAAACCCACCAGATCCAATACGCCTATTGGCCCCATGCCTATGCCCTGGTTGCAAATCATCCAGGTCTTATCGACATCCTGGTGGCTACTGATATCATTGACCACCAGTGTCAGCCCTGCAGTCAACCACGGCACCAGTAGACTATTGGTAATATATCCCGGCTGCTCTTTTTCGAGTTTGATGGGCACCAGCTTACTGGCCTCGACAAAACCCACGATCTCCCTGAAAACCGCGTCATCGGTACCTGGATGTTTCATCACTTCTACAAGCGGCGAATTCCAAATCCCGTTGGCGTAGTGCAGAGCCAGAAATCGATCCGGTCGTCCCGTAGATGGAGCAATGGCACTGGGCAGCATGGTCGATGTGTTGGTGGCAAAAATAGTATTCTGAGGACAGATGCGATCGAGACCGGCATAAACCTTTTGCTTTATCTCCAGTACCTCTGGAACCGATTCAATGACCAGGTCGGCATTTTGTGCCGCATTCTCCAGGTCGGAACTGTAGTCAATACGCGCCAACCCGGCCTCGATGTCTTCGTCGGTAAAAGACGGGTTGGCGGCGTGAAACGCATCAACATATCCGCGATGATGCTCTTTACAGGCCGCCAACGCCTCCTCACTGATATCAAACTGGGTGACATTGGACCCTCTCATGGCATGGTAGAAACTTACCTGGCTGCCCATAACACCAGCGCCCAGGGCCAGTACATAATTAATCGTCATCGTGTTTTCCTCGTTTTCCTTGATGGGCGGAAATCGCCTGTCGTGTACATTCACAAAAGCTCATGCCGTTGCTGGGCTCAGTTGCCACACAGTTCAACGGCATTGCCCTTGCTCTACTTGCCGATTCACTACAGCGAACTTAGCTGTAGCCTTTATCACCATACCAGGTAGAGAATTCTTCAAAGCCGGGCACTTCAACTGAGTTGATCCGTGGGTCGATCGGAACCTGTATGACAGATGGCCGGCCGGAGGCCAGGGCGCGCTCTATCGCCGCTGCGATGTCCTCCCGGCGTTCCACGAATTGCCCGTAGGCGCCATAGCCCTCGGCGATCTTGTCGAAGCGCACCTGTTTGCCCCACTGGGCTTCGGTGTTGGGCGCATCGTCACCGAATGCAAGGTTGTACACTTTTACTTCCAGGCCCCAGGCATAATCACAGCCAACAACAAATACAATAGGCAGGTTTTTACGTACGGCGGTTTCCAGTTCAGAGATATGGAACTGAAAGGCAGAATCGCCGCAGATCGCCACAACCCGCCGGCTGTCACCCACCGCCAGCTGCGCGCCGATAGCGTGTGGAATACCCGTGCCCAGATGGCCGAAATTCTGGCACCAATGCATGTCGGAGGACGCTGTGGTGTTAAAGGCCATATTCCACAGGCAGACTGCACCGCCGTCGCGGATCATGACCGGGTCGTTCGGCATGGCCCGGGAAATTTCTACCGCAAGATGGGCCGGGTGTACGGCTGTTTCTGAGCTGGCGGCCGCTACTGCCTCTTGCAGCGCTTTGTGCGAGCCCTCAAGCAGTTGTGAATAATTATCAGGAAAGCGTGGCTGCAACACTCGGCCGTCCAGCACCGACTGTAACTGTGGCACCACATCCCTAAGATCCCCTACCAGTGGCACTTCAATAGATCGGTTGACACCGAAAGCGGTGGAGTCCCGCTCGATATATATCCATTTTCGATCTGTATTGCCCTGCGCCCAGTGCCTACCCGTGCCGTAGTGCACCTGTTCGCCAATTTCTGTACCCACCGCCAGTACCAGGTCTGCCTCAGCAATGGCCTGGTTAGCTGCGGGCGTGGCGTAGGGCGCTGTTACATCCAGGACATCCATCAATCGGGAGCTGGCACCGGGTGTGTTAATCACCGGACACTGCAGGGTCTGGGCGAGTTTGTTGAGTTTATCTTGAGCGCGCGATACAAATACGCCGTTACCCACCAGCAGGACCGGCTGTTGCGCTTGCGAGATCAGTGAGGCGGCAGCCTCGAGGGAAGCGTTATCCGTGTTCTGGTGAAGCAGGCGATATTCTGAGGGTTGCTTCAACGGCCCAAAAGTATGTGTGGAGCCCGCATAATCCTGCGGATACTCAATATAGACCGGCCCGGGCTTTCCGGTGAAGGCCTGGCGGAATGCTTCGTGAAAGATGTCATCGATATGGTCTGCATGGTCTATTACTCCGATAAATTTCATCGCCTCTTCGAAGTAACGTGGTTGGCGGGTGTATTGGAAGTGTCCCCGCCTGACCTGCTGATCAAAGTAGCGCTCGCGCTGGCCAGCTATGAATATCGTCGGGATATTTTCCTTGGCAGCGGCGATGGCCGCCGGAGCCAGATTGGCCACACCAGGCCCCTCATTGCCGATAATCACACCTGGCTTGCCGGTCAGGCGGTACAGTCCATCGGCCATAAAGCCACCAGCCTGTTCGTGGTGGGGCGCTATTACACGCCAGCCACGCTGCTCTGCCACGGCGAACATGGCCACAAAGCATGGGTCGGGGATACCAAACAGGGTGTTGATGCCCTCTATTTCAAGGAGCTGCAGTATACGGTCGGGAATGAGTATTTCAGTTTTTTCAGTAGTCATAGTCTCTATTCCATTTGCTGTGTTGCAGGGTTTAGTGGCCGAGGACACTTCGGGTCACTCAGTTTTTTGATATGACTAGATTAACTATTGTCTGGTCTGAAGCGGATAGGTATGTCGGACGACCGTGTATTATTTTCGGACAAATGGCGGGTTGAAACCCAAAACATCTTTTTCAGGGGCGTGCCGAACCCGTTTTATAGCAACGGGTGCTAAGTGCGGGATTTGCGGAACTCTGTTGGTGTCATACCCTGCCAACGCCGAAAGGCCTGGGAAAAGTTCTGGGCATCGTTAAAGCCGCACTGATCGGCAATTTGTTGAATAGTCATGGTGGTATTGAGCAGAAAGTCCTCGGCGACATGCCTGCGCTCCTCATCAAGTAAGTCCTGATAGCGCACATTCTGTTGCCCCAGCTTTCGACGCAGAGTACGCGAAGACATTGCCAGGCTCTCGGCGATGCGTTCGACACTGGGAAACTTTCCGGGTTGCCGCCGCAGTGCCATCTTCACGTCATGTACGATATCACCACCCGATGACAGCTTCTCGTGGAGGCTGGTACGCAGGGCCCCCAGCACTTCCCCGGCCTGGGGGTCGTAGGTTTCGATGCTTCGCTCTAGCCATTCGGCTGGATAACAAATTTGTGTCTTGTCCTGCGAGAAGCGCAGGGGGCAGCGAAAAATTTCTTTGTACTGGTCAAAATTCCCGGGCGATTTGTAGTCGAAAAGCACTCGAACAGGCCTTGCCGTCGATCCCACCAGTTCCTCGGAGTGTGCTTGCAGCATGGCCAGAGCTCTCTCTAATAGAAAAATGCGCAGTTGTTCATCCGGCTCGTTGCTGTGCGCAGTGTGTATAACCAACTTATCGGCAACGGTATATTCCCAGTCAACCAGGACATTGTAGTTAGAGCGCAGTTTCCAGGTTTGTTCCAGGGACTCACCAACCGTGCGAGCGGAAATAAGAGCCATGCCGTGGGGACCCTGGTCGGACAGGGCTGTCAACCAGCCGATCTCCAGACCCACACCGTCCCGGTCAGCCAGACGCACCAGGTTCCGGTAGTAGATCCGCGCCTGTTCTTCGCTGATCAGGCTGTAGGGATCGGCCAGATCGCTCTCGGACAACTCTGTGTTAGCCAGCAAGGCCGCCGGATCAAAACCCTCCGCCTTCATGAAGGAATGGGCCTTGCGCAAGGTTATGGCGTACACGCGTCTGGGTGGATGCGTCATGTCGGGGCCTACGGTGTTGAATTATATCTTATTGATTTATTGTCCATCACTATACCTTTCCGATGAGTATTCAGCGGTGCCTGGCCTATAGCTGCTGTTCGGAGTGTCCTGAAATCATACATCATTGGCCACGGATTATACTCCCAAAGCAACCCCGCTTACTTATGATTCCTCGCACTCTGGGATTCGCTTCCCCCACTATAACGAAACTACCCGCAAGGTAAGAGGATTAACCCATGTACTCAAGAACGATTTCACGCACAGTTAGCACCGTGTCTCCGCTGGTTGCCGCCCTGGCGCTGGCCATGCCCGTAAGCGCCCAGAATCTGGTGTTAGAGGAAGTAGTGATAACTGCCCAGAAACGCGCTCAGTCACTGATGGATGTGCCCATCTCAGTCAGCGCCGTTACTGGTGAAAAAATGGTAGATGCTGGCATCAGGGATCTGGGTGACCTTGCACCTTACGTACCGAACTTCACCAAGTCCGACACGTCTATTGGTCAAATTATTGCAATACGCGGTATCAGTTCCGGTATTAACCGGGGTTTCGAGCAATCTGTGGTCCAGTATATGGATGATGTCGCGCTGACCCGTGGTGTTCTCGCCCGTGCTCCCTTCATGGATCTGGCGCGCGTTGAGGTGTTACGAGGTCCGCAGAATGTACTGTTCGGTAAGAACAGTGTTGCCGGCGCGCTTTCCTTTGTTACCAACAAGCCATCTGATGAATTTGAAGGCAGCCTGGGCACCGAGTATCGGGACGAAGACAACCTTATGCAGTTCGACGGCATGGTATCCGGGCCGATCACCGACAAAGTTCGCGGTCGTCTGGTCGCCCGCAGCCTGGACAGTGACGGCTTTTACGAGAACAACCTGACGGGCGATGATGACGGCGGCCGTGAAGAGCGCGCTGTCCGAGTGACTCTGGGCATGGATTTTACTGACAACATCGACGCGACCCTGAAGCTCGAAAGAAGTACCTTCGATATGGACGGCCGCGGCGATGAGCTGATCGGTGGCTATAAAGATCCGGTAACCGGGCTAGGTTATGCCGAGCTTGGCAACGCCTTTTTGTCCCCTCTGGGTATGGGCTCCGATGACGGCATGGCCAATCGCAAGCGCAATACCAATGTTAAGGAAAGCAGCAATAATGAAGTTGATAACGCCACCTTCACCCTGAACTGGGACCTTGGCGGTATCAGTATGACTTCTGTATCAGCTTATCTCTCCTATGATCAGGATGAGTATCTCGACGTAGATGGTTCGGGCTTCAACTTCCTGGTCAATGACATTTCCGAGGATTTCGAGCAGTACAGCCAGGAACTCCGCTTTGTCTCCCCTGGCGGTGAAACTATTGACTGGATTGCGGGTGGCTATTTCCAGCACTGGGATCTGGACACGCGGAACAAGACGCCTTTTGAAGTTGACGGTCCCGGCTACGCCCTCGCAGCCATAGACGCAGGAGCAGTTCTGGGTTACAACCAGACCAAGGATTTCGATAGCACAAGTGATACCTACGCGGTATTTGCCCAGGCTACCTGGAATATGAGCGATACATGGCGCTTGACCCTGGGCGGCCGTTACACGGTTGAAGACAAGGAAGCTCAGCGGTTTCTCGATATGCAAAATACGGCGACGGGCAGCATAAATCCCGGTTTTGGGGGTGGTTCTGATTGCAGCCCTGCGTTTAACGCGGATCTCTGCGCAATGGTAACTGCCCGTATCGGCTTCGGTCAGGACTACAATAGTCTCGGGGAATTCGACCAAAGTGTGGGAGGCGCTTTGAGTGGCATCCTTGGCGTCCCTCTGAATACCCATGATTTCGATCAAAAACGATCGGAGGATTTCTTCACCCCGACGGTCATCCTCGAATGGGATGCCACAGACAATACCATGGCCTATATTAATCTCAGCCAGGGCAAAAAAGCCGGTGGTTTCGATGGACAGGGCTCCCTGGGTGATCCCGATTTATTCGAGTTCGAGGAAGAGACCGCCAACAGTGCGGAAATTGGCTTCAAATCGTCGTTCGCCGACGGTGTCGCTGAGCTCAACGCGGCTATGTTCTATGTTAAATATGACGATCTGCAGGTCAGTGTTTTCGACGGCCTGGTGGGCTTTGTTGTGGACAATGCGGCGGAAGCAGAAACCATGGGCGTTGAACTGGACGGTCGCTGGCTGGTAACCGAGGGCCTGACGCTTTCTGGATCAGCCGGTTACCTGGACTTCGAGTTCAATGATTGGCCCGAGGCCCAGTGTTCCGCCGGGCTGATATTGGCCGGTAAAACCAACCCCGATGGCAAAACCTGTGATTATTCCGGCAGGGAAAACATCTTTACCCCGGAATTTACCTCCAGCTTGAGTGCTGATTACATTATGCCGCTCACTGGTAACCTGGATTTGCACGGCAACGTGGACGTCAACTACCGGGGCTCGCAGTATGTTGATCCGACTCTGGATGACTCCATTAAAGAAGATTCGGTAGCCCTGGTTAATGCCCGCATTGCATTGGAGACAGGCGACTGGACTCTAGCGCTAGTGGGTAAAAATCTGACAGATGAAGACACCTATAGCTATATCACCGAAACACCGCTGTCAGCCAGTGTGACCAAAGGTGTGCTGGGTGCCGGCTATGCCGCCTACACCGGCTATCAGGAGCAGCCTCGCACCTATGCGTTACAATTGTTTTATCGCTTTTAAAAAGCACATGATTGGCGGTAGTTGTTAATTTGTGAGTACTGAAAAGTAAACATCCCCTGATTGATACAATCGGGGATGCATACTTACCAACGCCACCGATAGCCGCGAAGCCCTGCGCCGCTGCTTTGTGGACTTAACGTTTCAGTATCCGATAGGATCATTCAGGGAGTTTTCGATGAACGCATTACAAAGCACTACTTGGGGTCTGTTGCTGGCCCTCACGATGTTACCTGCATCTGCCGGGGAAGAGTCGCAGGGCAGCGCTGCGCAGGCCGGGGTCGGGGCATACTCGCCCTACGTGAACCAGACTCATCCCAACCGTGTCTTTTGGGGTGATTCCCATCTGCATACCTCCTACTCATGGGATGCGGGTCTGGTCGGCAATACTCTGGGCCCGGATGCCGCCTACCGTTTCGCCAAGGGCGAACAGGTAACGGCCAGTTCGGGCCAGGACGTAAAACTGGTGCGACCGCTGGACTGGCTGGTCGTCGCCGACCACGCTGAGAGCCTGGGCGTCGCTGTGCTGATTGAGCGCTCGGACCCCGCTATCCTGGAGAGCGAAGTCGGTCGCAAGACCCACGACCTCTACAAGAAAGGCGATATTTACGAAGCGTTTGAAACCTGGGGGCTGAATGTAATCGTCGGGGGCAACAATCCACTGACTGATGAAAATTTGACCCGATCCGTCTGGGAGGAAATCATCGGTTATGCGGAAGTGCACAATCAGCCGGGCGCTTTTACCGCGTTTATTGGTTACGAATGGTCATCGGTCCCCCAGGGCAATAACCTGCACCGGGTAGTTGTAATGCGTGACGGTGGAGAGGAGGCCAAACAGGTGCTGCCTTTTCCGGCATATGATTCAGCCGACCCAGAGGACCTTTGGCGCTGGATGGCAGGCTATGAAGAAAAAACCGGGGGACAGGTGTTCGCCATTCCGCATAACGGCAATATCTCCAATGGCGTGATGTTTGCTACTGAGACCCTATCCGGCGCGCCTATAGATCGCGACTATGCCGAGCGACGCGCAAAGTGGGAGCCACTGTACGAGATAACACAAATGAAAGGCGATGGTGAGGCCCACCCCATCCTGTCGCCAACGGATGAATTCGCCGATTACGAGAACTGGGATCGCGGTAACTGGAATGGTGAGGTAAAAACACCCCAGATGTTGCCCAATGAGTACGTGCGTAGCGCTTTGAAAATCGGTCTGCAAATAGAGCAGAAACTTGGGGTGAACCCATTCAAGTTTGGCGTGGTGGGAGCGACCGATGCCCACACCTCACTCTCTACAACGCGGGAGGAAAATAATTTCGGCAAGATTTCGCTGATGGAACCCAGCGCGGATCGCTTCAAGGGCCAGATCATTCCGGACCCGGACGACGCAGGTACTGCCACCTATGAATTTGAGACGATCGCTTCTGGTTTGCAGGGCATCTGGTCGCGAGAGAATACGCGTGAATCACTATGGGACGCCATGCAGCGCAAGGAAACCTACGCCACGACC
>JBALVT010000095.1:0-15356 GCA_036961345.1 Halioglobus sp. | reverse complement strand
CATTCCGCTTGAGCAAGTACCATTAGCCTACCCGAGTGCCTTACTTACAACCTCGAATACATCCGTAGACAATGCTGGCTGCCCAGCCAACCGCTCCAGTTGCTTCCGCATCAAATCCTGGCGACCTGTGTAGTTACGCCATTTGGTCAGAGGGTTTAAAAGCCGTGAGGCAATTTGTGGGTTCAAGGTATTCAGTTCGATAACGACATCGGTCAGCAAGCGGTAACCCTCGCCGTCACTTCGATGAAAATTAACAGGGTTGTTGTTCGCGAATTGCCCCACTAACGCTCTTACCTTGTTGGGGTTTTTCAGGTCGAAGTCAGGGTGCTCCATTAAACGTACTACCCGGGCCAGGCCATCGCCTGTGGGCATAGACGCCTGAACCTGTAACCACTGGTTAACCACCAGGGTCTCTGAGCGCCACTGTTGATAAAAGGCATCCAGTGCCTCATCAGCCTGCTCCGACGATCCACGAAAAGCGATCACTTTCAAAGCGGCGAGCCGATCCGTCATATTGTTCGCATTGGTAAACTGAGTCTGGGCCAGATGCAGTAAATCACTGTCAGCGCCGGCCAGATAATCCAAACAGATATTCCGCAGGCTACGCGAGGCGACCTGAATGGCCCCAGGCGCGTAATCCGCCTGGTTATCCAGGTTTTCATAACGCTCCTTGAACAGGGCAAGCTGGCTAACACCAATCGCCCGATGCACGGCATTGCGGGCACTATGGATGCGCTCAATATCCGCTCCACCGGCAGCACTGGCAAGCTCCGCAAGGTAATTTTCACCTGGAAGCATGAGCATCTCTGTGACCATTGCCGGGTCCAATGAGGCATCCTGAAGAAGGTTACCGCAGGCCTGGGTGAGCAGTGGGTCAACCACAATTGGCTGCTTGTCAGAAATTTGCGTCTCGACGTCAGTAATTATTCCCAGCGCCAATTTCTGTGCGGAATCCCAACGGACAAAGCCGTCGCCATCCCGGCTCATTAGCGCGTAGAGATCCGGCCTACTAAAATTGTATTCGAGTCTTACCGGTGCCGAAAAACTGCGCAGCAGTGACGGTACCGGGCGCTCCCCTACCCTTTCAAAAACAAAACTTTGCTGGCTCTTGTCGATGTTTAAGACGCAGTGGGTATTGTCTGAGGTTTCGATATCCGCCTCAAGACCGGACACGTACAGCGGCAAGTTACCCGCATCGCCCAGAAGCCCCATGGCAAGCGGGATAAAAAACGGCTTTTTGTCGGTCTGTCCTGGCGTATCAGGACACGACTGCGTTACATGCAAGGTGTAGCGTTGTGCGGCCTCATCATAGTCATCGCTGAGACCTAAAACCGGTGTGCCAGACTGGGAGTACCAACGACGAAATTGTGTTAGATCAAAGCCACTGGCTTCTTCCATCGCCACAACAAAATCTTCGCAGGTGACCGCCTGACCGTCATGGCGTTCAAAATACAAATCAGAGCCACGGCGAAAAGCATCTGCCCCCAGCAGTGTATGAATCATGCGAACTACTTCCGCACCTTTTTCATAAACCGTGGCGGTATAGAAATTGGATATTTCGATAAAGGAATCCGGGCGCACCGGATGCGCCATGGGCCCTCCATCTTCGGCAAACTGTACCGTTCTAAGAAGGGTTACATCTTCAATTCGCTTTACCGTGCGAGACCCCATATCCGCGGAGAACTCTGCGTCGCGAAAAACCGTAAAACCCTCTTTCAAGCTCAACTGAAACCAGTCCCTGCAAGTTACGCGATTACCCGACCAGTTATGGAAATACTCATGCGCAACAATGGCCTCTACGCGCGCAAAACCTGCATCGGTTGTAGTCTGTGGGCTAGCCAATACACAGGAGGAATTAAAAATATTGAGGCTTTTATTTTCCATTGCCCCCATATTGAAATCATCCACCGCAACAATGTTGAAAATATCAAGATCGTATTCTCGGCCATAAACATCCTCATCCCAGCGCATGGAGTGTTTTAGTGACGACATCGCGTGGTCACATTTTCCAATATCCTTGGACTCTACAAAAATCCGCAGCGTTACCTCGCGGGAATTACAAGTGACAAATTGATCTTCAATACACTCCAGGTTTCCCGCCACCAAGGCGAACAAGTAGGCAGGTTTGGGGTGTGGGTCATGCCAGACTACCCGTTGTCTTTTTTCGCCCAAAACAGTGTTTTCTACCTGATTGCCATTGCTTAACAAAACAGGGTATAGCGTTGAGTCAGCCTCGATGCTCACGGTGAATACCGACATCACATCCGGGCGATCCAGGTAATAAGTGATTTTGCGAAAGCCCTCCGCTTCACACTGGGTGCAAAACATCGTGCGAGATTTGTACAGACCCTCGAGAGACGTGTTGTCCTGGGGTTGAATGCGGGTGGTGCACTGTAGAGTGAATTGCGCAGGTACAACAGCGACAGTCAGGGATTGCTCGCCAGTTTGATAGGCATCTTCGGCTAGAGTAACGCCATCGAGCTTCACAGACAGTAGCGTGAGATCCTGACCGTGTAAAACCAATTCAGAATCGGCCGCCCCCTCAGGATTTCTGAACATAGAGAGTTTGGAGTGCACCAGAGCGTGATCTTCGAAAAGTTCGAAGTCCAGTTCTGTTCGGCTTATTAAATAGGCTGGGGGCTGATAGTCCTTGAGAAAAATCGTGCCTGGTTTGGCGTCACGCATTTTAATTCTCCACAGACAGTGACAGGTGATAGCCACCGTACTTTCGTATATTGATCACACCGGTATCAAAAATCAGGTATTGCCCTTTTATACCGGTGAGCGTGCCACCGGCGACCGGATCTTTATCCAGGTTGAAAGAGCTGACCTTGCTGGGATACTCCAGCACCGGGTAATTTATAAGGGTGTCTTTCTCTTCTTCCAGTACGGTAATTGACTGCAAGCCATGTGTATCGTGCAAAGCGCCGATTTCGAGCGCACATTCAGACATTAATTGCTGCCTGACGGCTTCCAGGTCAGCGGGTTCAGCTTCGCCCTTCAGCATTGCGCGCCAGTTGGTCTTGTCGGCGATATGCGCCTTAAAGGTGGTCTCTACCAGCCCTGACTGCAAACGGCTGCTCACCCTGAATATTGGTTTGGCCTGAGAGGCACCCTGGTCCATCCAGCGTGTAGGAATTTGGGAGTGCCTTGTGATACCCACCTTAATGCCGGAAGTATTGGCCAGATAAACAAAGTGATCGATATTGCAATTGGCCTCGCCCCATTCCGGTTCCCGGCAGGTTCCCTGGGAAAAATGACATCTCTCAGGACTCATAATACATGTGTCACACTGCGCCAGACGTTTAAAACAGGGGTAGCAATAACCCTGTGCAAAACTCTTGTTGGTCTTGCGGTCACAATGAACACAGTTGATGGCACCGAGGTATTTCAGCGTCAAAACCTTGCCCAGGTATTGATTCATGGGCACTTCTTGCTCGCCTAGCAGGGCGGTATATTCAACCTGCTCGGCCAACTGCGTTTTCATCTTACGGGCGGCACCGCTTGCCAGGAGTTCGGCCAAAATTATTACCTCTTTATTAGTTTTTCCACGCCAGCGGCGTTTCTTCGGGATCGTCACAAACCTCACCGGATTTGCGCCCTTTATCAATATAGCCAACACGCTCATGCTCTTCGAGATTGGCGACCCCCCAGGCTATAATCGCTGCCATCGCATGCTCGCGCTGCCCAGGCGTTACCAGTTTGCCATCTGGCCATTTCCCAAGCTCTACAGAACGCTTCATATTCCGGTAGATTTCCGGGGTCATGGTGTCGACTAACTGCTGATAATCCATGTTTTATTCCAGCGTGCAGGGGCCGGGAATTATACCGCTACGGCTCAGGTCTTGTCGTGGGAGATTCGAGACAAATAGCCAAATGCAGCGCCAAGCAGCGCACCTGCCACCAGACCACCCAAATGCGCTGCGTTGGCAATAGCGCCAAAACCGAGCACTTCCACCACGCCGGCCATGCAAAACAACAACCAACCCACCATCATAATCATGATACTGCGCGGTGGTGCAAAGCCCCAGGTCGGCTGAATTTTTGCTCCTGCCCAACTAAAACCCAAAAGACCGTAAACCACACCTGACATACCCCCGAACATACCAGGGCCGCCAAAAACAAATTGTGCGGTATTGGATATCAAAGCGATGGTACAGAAAAGTAAAATCATATTTACTGCGCCCAGTGTCCGTTCTATCTTGGACCCGAGTTCCCACAGCCAGAGGCTGTTGAAGGCAATATGTAACCAGCCAAAATGTAAAAATGCGGGTGTCAAAAGCCGCCAGTACTGGCCGGAAAACCCCTGAAACTGCGCTTGACCACCGGCGGTGGTAAAGGGTGTAAACGTCAGCATACTCAACCACTCAAATGGTGCGCGCAGGTAATACAGTAAAAACCCGATCATGCTCAGCACAATTAAAATAATCGTAATGGGCGAAAGCAGCACTGCGTTCGACACAGCTGAGTGTCGCGTTGCCGCGGCGGGGCCAGCAGCTCTCTCTACCCGCTCTATGCGAAACTCTCCGGCACGCCAAGCATCATAAAGCGTGATGACATCCGCCACCTGCGCTTCGCGGTCTACTTTCAAAACCTGCTGACCACGCTCCTCATAAATACGGTGTGGCACACCACGTTGATGTAACACTGCGCTGAGCGGCAGCAGGTCCTCTTCTATACCAAGACGCAGGGCCGTAAAACTAAAAGCCATTCAATTTCCCAGAGCGTTGCTCCAGCGCAGTTTGTCTCTGCAGCTGGCATAAAAACTGTGACCGACAGGATGTAACAAAGTCAGCCTGTGTGGTTCTTTGGAGATATGTACTGAATCACCGGGCCTGGCGGTCATATTTACCTGGCCATCGCAAGTGACGGGCGGATGAATGCGGTTGCGCTCCAGCACATCGATGCGTATTTCACTGTTGCCATCAACCACGATTGGCCGGCTACTCAAGGCGTGGGGGTACATGGGCACCAATACCACCGCATCCAGGGTCGGGTGCATGATAGGCCCACCTCCCGACAGTGAATATGCGGTTGAGCCCGTAGGCGTAGACACGATCAATCCATCAGCGCGCTGCCTGTAAACAAAAGTATCATTGATCGACAATTCAAGCTCAATCATCTGCGCCGAGGTACCTGAGTTGACCACGACGTCATTCAAGGCATCCGCTCGGCCCACTAACTTGCCGTCGCGCCTTACTTGGGCCTCGAGCAAAAATCGGCTCTCTCTCTCATAATGCCCTTCCAGGACAGCTGGTACCTGGATGGCTATTTCATCTGGGGTGATATCTGTGAGAAAGCCCAATCGACCCCGATTGACACCCAATACCGGTACATCATACCTGGACAAAGTACGCGCTGCGCTCAAAAGACTCCCGTCGCCGCCCACCACAATCACCAAATCGGCTTCCTGGCCAATTTCATCTCGCGTTGCAAGTTTGGGGTTGAGATCGGGCACCAGTTCGTCGAGAGTATTCTCGAGAAGCACTTCAAGGTCACGAGCCCATAGCAAATCCAGCAATATCCTTAAAACTTCCGACAGCCCCTCCTGCTGAGAACGCCCGACCAAACCAATTGTCTTGAAGGAATTGTGCATGCCTGTTTACATCTATAGACCCAAGGACTGTTATTATAAACACGAATCGCCACACAAGCGCAGTCATGATGCAGTATCCCTATAAAAATCAGCAAGTTCGTGACCTCGCCTGGGCGTGTTTTGAAGCGCCGTTGATGAAAAGTCACCAATTGTCTGGGGATGGACAAAACGTTGCCAACTGCGGACTCCAGCTCACAGTGGCCAGACGGCAATGGTTGCGTGCGCTAGATCAAGACCCCAGCGCACTAATTGCTCATATCGCCGGTATTCGCAGCCATCGATTGGGTATTTACTTTGAGGGTCTTTGGCACTTTTTTCTGCAGCAGGACACTTTGGTGGACCTTGTTGTCCATAACTTGCCAGTACACGACCAGGGTAGAACCATAGGCGAATTCGACTGTATCTATTACTGTCACGAGAGGGAGCGCCACTTCCATCTGGAGCTTGCTGTGAAATACTTCCTCAGTAATCGTATCGTTACAGAACCCGGACAAACCAGCTGTTGGCACGAATGGTGGGGCCCGGAATGCCAGGACAGACTGGACCTAAAAATTACCCACCTGATGGACCGCCAGATTCAACTGGCCGACAAAACCCCGGCAAAAGCGCTACTGTCGAAGCTGGGCATACTGGATGTCGCTCGAGAAGTCGAGATTAAGGGATATATCTTTCAATCGGCAGTGGACGAGCTGCTGCCACCCTACGGCTACAACTCAGACAGACCCTTAAGTCAGTGGATTCATCTCGATCAGCTGGCACAGTATTGCGCGCGAGATCAGTGGCACGCCTTCTTTCACCTCCCCAAATTTCAGTGGCTGTCACCGGTTCAAAACCCTTCACATGACGAGCAGTTGGGTGCGGATGACCTTCTGCAAACCATGCTTAGCCACTTTGAAGAACAAACCAGGCCTCAACTTGTGGCCGCACTGGATCAAACTGGTAAAGAGCTCGCGCGTTTTTTTGTGGCGGGCAATGGCTGGCCCGAAGGCAATGGCCAACGCCATGACTAGCAGGCCAAGTGCTACCAGGCAAAGCCGCGACGCCCCTGAAGACCGCCTGTATGCACAAAGACGCAGCGCTCCAGTTTATCTCCCCGCTGGAGCATCTGATGGATCCCGTAGAGCGCCTTGCCTGTGTATACCGGGTCCAGTGGAATCTGGTGAACCGCTTCAAAAGCCAGGATAAACGCTTTCAAGCCTGGACTGACTTTCGCGTAACCTCCACAGTGATAGTCATGCAATATTCGCCAATCCGCCGCAGCCCCCGGTGACATTTTCTCCAGCAGGTGGGCAACGTTATCATTCAGATCATAAGCCCCCTTCAGCACCGATATCCCTAACACTACAGTTTCCTGCCCCAATGCTGACGCTACCCCGGCCAAAGTGGTTCCAGTGCCAACCGGAAGGACAACAACGGAACCAAATTCTGCGGTCTTTGGCAGCAACTGGGCGACTCGCGAGCAACCAGCCGCTCCAGCAGCGTTGGCACCGCCTTCAGGGATTATCAGGCATGGGCCATACCGTTGCTCAAGGCCCCGGAGATAATCCGGATCGCGCCGACGGCGATAGTCCTGCCTCGAGACATGTTCTAATCGCATTCCCCAGTCTAATGCATCTACCAACATTGCCGAGGGGGTAGACGACACCTCGCCACGGACAATGCCAATGGTTTCAATGTCCCCTTCGGCGCCCACTGCTGCCAGAGCATGTAAATGATTGGACCAGGCGCCGCCAAAAGACAATAGCCGTTTGACCCCGAGCCTGTTGGCCTCGGCCAGATTCTCTGCGAGTTTGAATGTTTTATTGCCCGGGGCAAGGCCACCACAAAGATCCAGGCGCAGGACCGATACGCCAGCCATAGACACACCCAGTACTGGCGTGTCACTTAGGCGGTGTAACAGATTCAGATCAGTCATTGATACTCGGCATCTCCCTGGCAAACAACTAGGGGGAAACGAGCCCGACGTTATTTTTCTGCAGCACCTGTTCAGCACGATAGCTTGAGCGAACAAGAACACCGGACACGACTTCCAGGAAGCCCCTGGCCAGACCTTGCTGGCGGTATTCCTCAAACTGCTCCGGGGTAACATAGCGCTCAATCGGCAGGTGGTGCGCGGTGGGCTGTAGATATTGACCAAACGTTAAAATATCGACATTAGCGGCGCGAAGATCATCCATCGTCTCGCGTATTTCATCCTCTGTCTCCCCCAAACCCAGCATTACACTGGTTTTGGTCAATACATCCGGCTTATACGCCTTGGCATGTGCCAGCACTCTCAGCGTTTGCTCGTAGCTGGCGCGCGGATCTCGCACCGGGTGAGTGAGCCGTTTTACAGTTTCCACATTCTGGGCAAAAACTTCTACGCCCGAATCCACTACCGCCTCAACATCACTCAAAACACCTTCAAAATCGGGCGTTAATGCCTCCACTGCCGTGTCGGGGTTAACCTCCTTCACCCGCTTTACACAAGCAGCGTAATGCCCTGCACCGCCATCGTCGAGATCGTCACGGTTGACCGACGTCAGTACCACATACTTTAAACCCATTAATGCCACTGAGCGGGCGGTGTGTTCAGGTTCATCAAGGTCCAGCCAACCCTTGGGGTTGCCTGTATTTACGGCGCAAAAGCGGCACGCTCTGGTACACACATCGCCCATAAGCATAATGGTGGCAGTGCCAGCACTCCAACATTCCCCCATATTGGGGCATTTGGCCTCCTCACATACGGTGGCCAATTTGTGTTCGGTAACAATTTTTTTGACGTTCTCAAATACCGGGCCACCGGCCACTTTCACCCGCAACCACTTGGGTTTGGGCAGGCGAGGCGCATCCCCGGTACTGGCCTTAATGCCGTCCTTGATGGCCCTGATTCCCTTGTCATTGACAAATTTGTCGCCGCTGGCGATTTGAACACTGGGAATGACATTTTTGTCGGACATAGCTGCTTTGACTAAAGTAAAAAAGAGGCTTTTAAGTATAACTCAAGCAAACCGGGAAAGTATGCGACATGACCGCCGTTATCGGCTATAGCGATAATGCTCCAGGAGAGCCCAGGTCGATAAGACAAGAAGCCAAACATTTATTCCCCACCAAAACGGATCAAAGTCACGATTAACAATCCAAAAAGAAATCGCCATTAAACCTGCACAGAACATAAGTGACAGTGAAACAACAGATAAAAATTGTTTACGATAAGGGTCAATATTTGCAAAGCGTCCTACCAATCCCAGAACCGCAAACATTACATCCAGAGGAAAAAACGACCAGTTCCAGGCCACGATTAACGGGTTTTGATAATCGCTATACATATACTCGGGAGGCACATTTAGCAGCCCCGCCACGACTAAAGAGGCAACAACCCAATACAGGAGCATCCCGCCTTCAGTGGCAGTCAAAAGCAATCTTTTCATGGTTTGCGGGCAACAGTGGAAACAATGCTCAATGTTATCATTTCTGCAGTTATTGAGAAGGGAGCGATGAACTCCCCATGATATGGAGACTTCTCCCTATCGCCAGCCAGTCTCTGTGCGCGGTAAAAACCAATAGACATTGGCTTACGATTTCAGGCCATTAGTGACGATTTGTGTCACCTCATAAGAAGCCATTGTCAATGGCGATAGGGTGATTCTGCTTGCGCAAGGCCGACAAGACAGAGCGTCACCGGCGAATCTAGTAATGGCCTGTAATTTGCATTACCTAGCAACTTGAAATGGTTATTGCTAGTTGGGGTTGTACAATGAAGTTTCGTAGTACCTGCAGTCTTGGTCGTCTTTTATTCAGGCGGGTTTTACCTGCATTTTTGATCGTGTTCCTCGCCAGTTGCCGCCTGGTAATTACGACTGATGGCACCGGCCATATCGTATCGGCGTCGGGTTCCACTGACTGCAACCTGGAATCTTGCGTAATCCCTGTCACAGGACCATTGATTGAAACTTTTACAGCCGTCCCTGCTGAAGGCTATCGCTTTGTAAGATGGGAGGGCATCTGCAGCAGAGCGCCTGCCCAGACCTGTAATGTGTCCATTGCACCACTACCCCACGAGTACAGTGACTACGATGGCGACGTCGAATTATCGGCCGTATTCGAATCTTCTTCGTCCAAAAGAGCCTGGTATCGTGACAAAGACAAAGATAATTACGGTGCCGCCAACAAAAGTAAAATGGCGTTTGAACAACCAGAAGGCTTTGTCATTAACAAAGATGATTGCAATGACAGCAAGCGCAAAGATCACCCTTGGGCCAAAGAGCAGAATGACGGACGTGACAACAACTGCAATAGCAAGATAGACGAAGGTTTTGTCGATAGTCGATTTTATGTCGACCGCGACGGCGATGGCTTTGGGGACCCCGCTTATTCACGACTGGAGCGCAAAAAACCCGAGGGATATGTTCGGAACAAGCTCGACTGTAATGACCTGAGCGCACTGGAGAATCCTGAGGCCGAGGAAATAGTCGACGATCGCGACAATGATTGTGATGGTTCTATTGATGAAGGCGCAGACCGATATTATCGCGATGTAGATGGCGACGGGTTTGGCCGACGCGAAGGCGCTATTGAGTCACTGGAGTCTGTTGATGGCTATGTGCAAAATAAAAATGACTGCGATGATGACAATAGCAGTATCTTCCCCGGTGCCCAGGAAAAATTTGATAGCGTGGACAACAATTGTGATGGCGCAGTTGATGAAGGCTTTGTCGAGCGCACCTACTACCGCGATATCGACGGCGACGGTTATGGCGATGAGTCCAGAACAGTTCGCGATGTCTCCACGCCCGAAGGCTATGTGAGCAACAGCTCTGATAACTGCGTTGATATCCGCAACCCCTCTCAGGCAGATGTAGACAATGACGGTATTGGTAATGCCTGCGACCCGTTCACCGACACCGACGGAGATGACATCCAGGATAGCCCGGACAATTGCCCTACCCTTTACAACCCCGGTCAGGACGATCTTGATGGCGACGGGCTAGGCGATGCCTGTGACAGCCAAAACGGGCTTGATCTCGATGGCGACAACGTAAATGCCGACAGCGATAATTGTCCGGAGGTCTACAACCCGGACCAATCAGACTCTGATGACGACGGCAGTGGAGATGCGTGTGATTCAACCACGACCGGCGGCGATGTCGGCGGTGAGGGTTCTTGCTCGTTAACCGCTGAAGAACGCTCGATGCTAGACACAGTGAATGCAGTGAGGGCGCAAGCACGCGTATGTGGTGCTCAGGGCTCTTTCCCCGCCACATCACCTCTGTCCTGGAGCTGCAAGCTGGAAGCAGCGGCACTGGGCCATTCAATGGATATGGCAAACAATAATTTCTTCAGCCATACCGGATCGAATGGTCAATCGGTGGGTTACCGCTCTACACAGGCAACGTATACCTGGTCTGCAGTGGGGGAGAATATTGCCGCCGGTGTTTCGCTAAGCTCCGTTGGGGCGGTAGTTCAGGCCTGGGTTGATAGCCCAGGGCACTGCGCAAACCTGATGCGATCCACCTACACTCAACTCGGTGCTTCCAAGTACAGCAATTCTTCTAGCACTTATAATGTTTACTGGACTCAGGTTTTCGGCAGGCCGCGCTAACAAGGCAAGAGCCCGGCGACCCTCAGGGGCATGCAGGAATTACACCTTTAAATTTCTGGCATTGCCCCAACCAACATAGGATGAGTGATAAAAAGCCTTCTATCCGCAACAGTCTGAGAATTGCCTGCGCCTTCATTGCCTGCCTTTGGGTTATTAAATTGGGTGAGGTGCTGTTTAACCGGGATCTCTTTTTACTGGGTGTATTCCCCCGCACAAACGACGGCCTCATTGGTATTCTCACCGGACCACTGATTCATGGTTCCTGGCAACACCTGATGGGCAACAGCCTGCCATTACTACTATTGGGCAGCGCTGTTATCTACGGCTACCCCAGATCTCGCTGGTGGTCTTTAGCGCTGATCTGGTTACTATCGGGCTTAGGAGTGTGGTTAATGGCGCGTCAAAACCTGCATTTCGGTGCAAGCGGCCTGACCCATGGCATGTTCTTTTTCCTGCTGACGGGTGGCCTAATTCGACGCGACCGCCAGTCTATTGCACTATTGATGATCGCCTTCTTTATGTATAGCGGCATGTTATTTACGATATTCCCGGGTGAACCGGGTATATCCTTTGAATATCATCTATTTGGTGCTTTGGCTGGGGTAGCCAGTGCCCTACTGTTTCGCAACAGTGATCGCAAACCCGCCAAAAAAAAATACGCCTGGCAACTTCAGACCGATGAAGAGGATCCCGTTATTGGTGATCAATGGCGATTGGACAGCGTTGAAAAAACGGATTAGGAAAGACTATGCCATACCTGCGTTCCGGCGATATCGATATTCATTACCAGACCAAGACCGCTGAGGAAAAACCCAAGCTCCTGTATATTTCCGGTACTGGCGGTGACCTTAGAAAAAAACCCAATATTTTTTCCAGTCCGTTGGCGAAATTCTTTGAGCTGGCGACCTTCGATCAACGCGGTCTGGGCCAAAGCAGCAAACCCGACTCCCCCTATGCCATGGCGGACTACGCTCGGGATGCATTGAATGTAATGGATCACATCGGTTGGGAGAATGCCAATGTACTGGGCGTATCCTTTGGCGGTATGGTGGCGCAGGAACTGGCGGTAGAACACTGTGATCGTATCGATCAGCTGGTTTTGTGCTGCACCTCCTCTGGTGGCGCTGGAGGCGCCTCTTACCCCCTGCATACACTGGTTAAACTGAATAATGAGTCCAGAGCCAAAAAGCTCATCGGTATATCAGACCTGCGCTGCACCCAAGACTGGATAAAAGGCAATCCCGAGGCATATCAATCGATAATCGAGGAATCACTGACGGCGAGCCAATTTGCCGCCCATGAGCCCAATCACTCAACCGGCGCGTGGCGGCAACTTGAAGCAAGAAGCCATCACGACTGCTATGACAGACTTGACCGGATCATCTGCCCTACTCTCATATGTGGTGGACAGTTTGATGGCCTGGCAACACCGGAAAACCAACACGCACTGGCCAACGCAATACCCAATTCAGCACTCGAATTCTTTTCTGGTGGGCATATGTTTCTGCTGCAGGACAAAAAGGCATTTCAACGCATCGTGAATTTTCTACTGACACCGGAGCAATTCAGTTCTGCGAAAAGTCTCTAGCCCCCCAGAACTGAATTCAAATAAGACCTACTTTATCGATCAACCTTTCTCCATGGTCTTTCTGAAAATTTTTAAAACAGTCTGGCAAATTCCGGCGCCTATGCCACTAGAGGCACCCGTAATCAAAGCTGTAATTCCCATTGTCCTCTCCTTTGTCGATTGCTACTTTTGCTTGATTGCCGCCACCGGCAGCCAATGCTGCTTAATAGCCACTTTTCCATCCACACCCGTCATTGAACTGCCACCGGAGAAGGGCATATTGTGTTCCGGGTCAACACCAGACGCTGGATCTTCGACGCTCCACAGCGAAGTCCAGCATCCGTGCGCTTCGAGTCTGGCACGAACATCATTTTGGTTTATCTGTGAAAGCTGACTGAAGTGACTGCGCAGTTGCTCCAGGCACCAGACCCGATAGCGAGAAGTACGAAGATTTCTATACGGTACACCTTCGATGTCTACGTCGAAATGACTACGGTCGGCCTTCCAGGCTTCAGCGTTGGCAACAAGATAGGGAAGATAGCCTGAACCAATCGAGGTGAGTATCGGCCCCCAGTCTTCCGGAACATGTCCCAGCAGTTCTCCATCGGCACTACTTGCGCGCGCATTCCAAACACGTGCTACCCACTCGAAAACGGCCGGAGCGCTCTCACGCATGATACGAGCGCTCGTCGGGTCCATGGAGAAATGCCGAAACATGGGTCCAAAAAAAGCGAAGTCGGCCAGGCTGGGTCGGTCACCGAGTAGATAGGGTCGTGTTGCCAGGATCGAGGTGAATTGCTTGAGGGTATCCAGATAGATTTTTTCTACGTGATTCCAGGTTGCAGATGTCACGCCATCGCCATTGGTGAAGAGCTTGCGCTGACGATTACGAATGAGCTTCCGCTTGATAAACCCTGGGAACGCCACGTCACGGCCAACCTCATCCGCCAAAACGCGGCTCTGAAGTTCAGCACTTTCGGCATAATCCCAGCGATAGTGCATAGCGGGACGCCACAGCCATTCGTCAGCGTAGTCTTCCAACAACCGACTGAAGAAGGCAAGTACAGGATCGCCAGGAATCACGGCTACATTCGAATAGCGTTGGTCTAGCCAGTTAATAATGGGCGTGGTGTCAGTTAACCAGCGGTCGTCGGCCAGCTGGAGGCCGGGCACCTGCGCGACACCGGTCGTGAGCACTACGTTGCCCATAGGGCCATCAGGTACCCGACTGTAGGGTAACTCCATAAAGCGGATCACGGCTTCGAGTTTGCCGGTGAAATAAGACAGTTCAGGACCGTGGAGAGTCAGCGGCAGAATGGGATCGCTTGTAGTACCGGGCACGCCCGCTCCCTGATCATCCGCCGGCACTGCGAGCTCGGTATTTGCCAGGTTTATATGCTCTACGTTTTGCTGCGTCACTATCGTCTCCTTATTGGCTCATTAACGTTACTTGAACTCATCATCGGCTTCTTATTACATAACTTCAAATGGTAAATTTTTATATATTGATAAGTTTTGGTAATATATTGAAATGATAGAACTTCGCTACATTAGACACCTGCTTGCCGTGGCATCGCACAAGACCGTGCAGGACGCTGCCGACGCGCTCAATCTCACACAACCGGCATTGACCAAGAGCATTGCGCGACTCGAGGCTGAGCTTGACGCCAAACTGTTCGATCGCCGAGGACGCAAACTCGTGCTAACTGAGCTTGGGGAGCGCCTCGTGGATCGGGGGGAAGGTCTCTTACGCCGAGTTCGCGAAGTGGAAGAAGAAGTGGCGTTATGGCAAGGCGGCAGCTCGGGAGAAATCAGTATCGGTGTTGACCCCGAGGTCGAGCTTAGTATGCTGCCCGGGGTTCTAGAGAAGTTTGTGCCCGCTCACTCGGGGGTAAAGGTTACCGTTCGCTCAGGGCACACTGGCACTTTATTGCCAGCACTGCTGAGCGGCGAGCTACATTTCCTGGTGACGGACGCAGAACTCGCCGTTGAACGCAACGACCTTGAAATTGTGCGGCTCGCTACAGACCCCCTGGCGGCTGCGCTGCGACCTGGCCACCCTCTTGTGCGCAAACGCAAACCGACCCAAGTCGACCTTGATGTCTATCCCGTAGCCGGCGCATCTACAGCACCACGTTTTGAGCGGTGGAGCGTTGAGAGGGCTCGCAGCGAAGGCGTTGAGCCGCTCGTACCCGCCCTGGTGTGCGACAACTACGAAGTTCTTGTGCGTCTCGCCGAGCGCACCAATACCATAGTCTTCGCCCCGCTTCATCTTCTGGCGGCGTACGAATTGTCCGGGCGGCTCAAGGTTATGCCCTGGCCACTGGAGGGTCCCTCGTCAAGTCCCAGCATCATTCGAACTCTGGGACGCCCCCTCTCCCCCGCAGCGGAAAAACTCATGAGACTTTTTCGAGATACGGATTAAGAAGGAGCTTATAGATAAAAACAGGAAGGCCAGAAACAACAAAACCCCTATAAAATAGAGGTTTCATAAACAATATGGCGGACCGGACGAGACTCGAACTCGCGACCTCCGGCGTGACAGGCCGGCATTCTAACCAACTGAACTACCGGTCCGCGGCAGCTACTTTTTCTCGGTATTCCTGTTAGGG
>JBALVT010000094.1:0-15499 GCA_036961345.1 Halioglobus sp. | reverse complement strand
TGTATTTCCCCCTTGCTGCGCGGCCAGGTGAATTGACGTAGCGGCCCTGTTCACGTGGTCAAGGTCGTCGACAATATTGTGATTCGAAAGAATAGTATCTGCACTGAGGTCTCGCAGAGACACATGAAGGATGGTGGCGCCAGCGGGACAGGCCTCAAGATCTTTCACGTAGGGCTTAATAGCCGTGGTGGCGAACGCCACCATTGGGCATTCACTTAGCAGTTCTTCAAGGCTTGAACACACTTTGAAATCGATGCCAGGCGGCAATACCGAACCAAACGTTTCGGCGCGCGTTGGATCGAGATCGAAAGCCATAAAGCGGCCAACATTGGGCCAGGTGGCCGACAGGAACTGTGCAACAGCGATATTAATGGGGCCGCAGCCAACAAAACCTATCGCCTCAGGTTCGCCTGGGGCAAGTACCTTTGACGCCAGCGCCGCAGATGCCGCAGTTCTTTGCTTGCTGATAATCGATCCCTCGATAACCGCTCCCGGGCGGCCGGTGATTCGATCGTTCAGTATCATGACCGCTGAAGCTCGCTCCATACCCCTGGCAACATTATCCGGCATAGAGGCGATCCACTTCACACCAGCAAGTTGGTAATCATCACCTAGATAAGCCGGTAGGCAAATAATCCGGTCTTTGTCGCTATCGGGAAATCGCAGAAAGCTGGAATGCGGTAGCGAACTTGCACCGCGGGAATGTGCTTCATAGGCTTTTTGAACTGCCTTGATAACAGCCTCTTCGCGACCTTTCAACGCAGTCTCTACTTCGTGAGCTCCGATAATCAGTATACCGTCATCTGGCGATCTAGACATCCGCTACTGCTTTTGACCAATGATCTGCAATGTCGCCAATATTTTCCTGCACCCACTTATCGTTATAGATTGTATCGAGGTAGCGCTCACCCCGGTCCGGAAGGATAACAACGACCTTGGAGTCTGCTGGTATCTCGCCGCTCATTCGCTCGACTGCACTGATAACGCCCCCGGAAGATCCACCAGCCAGGATTGCCTCGGACTGTACGAGGCGACGACATCCTACAATACATTCAGCATTGGAGACCTGCAGGAACTTGTGGAGACCATCGGTGGGAGTATGTTCAGGGCAAATCCCGGATCCGAGACCGGGTATCAGGCGCTCGTGTTGGCTATTGGAAAAAATCTGGCTGCCCAGTGCATCCACCGCGATAACTTTTGTTGGATAACTATGATCCATCAGGTAGTCAATACATCCTCTGATGGTGCCACAGGTGCCGGTGGCGATAAAAAGGTAATCGGGAAAATCGCCTTCCATGTCGCGCAGAATTTCCTTGATCGTTGATCGGTAATGGGCGCCTGAATTTTCAGGGCTCGCGTACTGATTGGCCCAAAAGCAGTTATCAACCGTTTCCAGAATCTGGTTAACGCGTTTCAGCTTGGCCGGCAATAATTCGCCGGTCAGGGGATCGGGATGTTCAATCATCTCAATTTCAGCACCATAGGCACCGAGGATGTCTATGTTCTGCTGTGTAACCTTCGGATCGACGAGGCAAAGAAAGCGCAACCCGTAGTAGGCGCAAACCTGAGCCATACCAATACCGAAATTGCCAGAGCTGCATTCAACAATAAGAGTATCGGAATTAATCTCGCCAGTCTGCAGCGCCCTCTCAACGATGGCTACGCTGGCACGATCCTTGGAACTGCCGCCCGGATTCAAACCTTCCAGTTTCGCGTAGCAGTCGAAATTTACGGAGCTGAAGATTTTCTCAAGCTTGACCAGTGGCGTACCGCCGATGGCGCCAAGTATCCCGCCGCCGACCTTGACTGTCTCGCCCTCGCCCTGTGGAACAGGTCGCGTCGGATGAAATTTACGCGGCAATTCCCCGCCCACACCGAGAGACGAACCGTCGTAGGGCCTCAAAGGACTAAATTTGGTCATCAATGAATTTCCTGTCTCGTCCATGCCCGGAGGGCGAGTATAAACGATTGAAGGGTATCGACACATTAATTTCTGCCTACGGCAGGAAGTCGATCAGGATATTTCCAGTTGGGTCTGGGCGAAGACGACATGAACTTTCCACAATCCTGGTGGCAACCAGTGTTACTGCCTTTCAAATGGAAAGCCATGCTGAACAACCAGTCAGACAAAGACCCGTAAACTGCGCACAGATATCTTCTTCCCTATACCGACAGTCACTTCACCAGCGAACGAATGGTCAGCTTGCCGAGTTGCGACATGTGCACCTCGTCAGGGCCGTCGGCAATGCGGCAAAAACGCGAGGTGGTAAACGCCGTTGGAATCATTGTGTCCTGGCACACACCAGCACCACCAAAAATTTGCATGGCGCGATCTGAAACCGCCTGGCACATATTCGGCGCCACGATTTTAACCATGGAAATATAGGGCATCGCTGCCTTCACTCCTTCCCTGTCCATCACTTCCGCCGCCTGCAGCGTCAGCAAACGACACTGCTCTATCTCACAACGACTACGGGCGATTTCGTGCTGCACACTGGTTTTTTTGCTCAACTTCTCACCAAACGCCACTCGCTCTTCCGCACGCTCACACATCAATTCCAGGCAGCGCTGTGCCATGCCCACAAACATCATGGCGTATTGGAATCTGCCTGGCCCCAGTCGACCCTGAGCAATTTCGAAACCACAGCCTTCTCCCTTTATAAGATTGCTCGCCGGCACTCTGACATTCTCAAATAACAGATCCGCTTCGCCGCCCGGAGAATGAAGATTGTCGAACACGCGCAACTCACGCACCAATGTCACCCCGGGCGCATCACGCGGTACCAAAATGGTGGAATGTTGTTGATGACGTGCGGCATCCGGGTTTGACTTGCCCATCACCAACATAATTTTACAGCGCGGACTAATGGCCCCGGTGGTCCACCACTTGCGGCCATTAAGCACATACTCATCGCCGTCGCGCTTGATTTCCAATTCCATATTAGTGGCATCAGAAGAGGCCACCTGGGGCTCTGTCATGGCATAGGCTGAACGTATTTCGCCGGCCAGAAGCGGGGTCAACCACTGTTCCTGCTGGGCCACAGTGCCATACTTGGCCAGAACCTCCATATTCCCACGGTCGGGTGCATTACAGTTAAATACCGGTTGGGCCCAGGGCACCTTACTCATGGTTTCAAAAATTGTGGCGATTTCTACATTGTTGAGACCGGGACTCCAGGGCTCATACTCATGAGGCAAAAAGAGATTCCATAAACCCTGCTCTTTTGCTTTAGCCCGCAAACCATCAAACCACTCAGGTACTTGCCAGCGGTTGCTCGGGTCCAGTGTAAACTCTTCCCATTCATGTTCGCGCGGGTAAACATGTTCGCGCATAAATGCTTCAACGCGCGTGTTCAGCTCGACAACTCTTTCTGTTAGCTCAAAACCCATAGTTCATACTCCTGATTTCGCACTTCACAATTGGCGGCGCTCGTTTTGCGCCAGTATTTCATCCAGTTTATGACTGATGCGAGTTTGTAATCGAATCATTTCCAGCTTTGGCCAAGTGCAACGTTCGCCTGAATCAATGAGACGTTGCATTGCTTTTTCACCCGGGAAAGTCAGCAATTTGAAAGGATTAAAAAATTTGTAGTCGGGCAGTATATTAATGTCGCCGACGTAATCCTGATTGATGATAGACCTCATCAGACTAGTTCCCTGTGTCACCATCCCGCCGCGTTTGTCTGCCATGTCAGCAATAATGGTAATTGCGTTAAACCATTCCCGGGTAGAGCGGCGACCGGCCTCGGTCAATATACCCAGCGCATTTTGCTTGCGATGGCCGTCTGTTACAAAAGGAATAACATGTGGATTAGTCTGGCTCACCACATAGTGGTTAACACCATATAAGCGCGCCAGTCGTTTCGCAGGCAGATCGTCACTGACCGACCCATCCACCCATTTACGAGAGGGCAAATAGTCCTGCCGCTCGCCGTGGCTATCTAAAGCTTGCAGGGTTACAGGCGGAAAAAGCCCGGGAACTGCGGCAGATGCCATCACTGCGCTGCGCATAAGCACATTGGGTGAGGCGGTCGCGTTTAGCAGCCGCGAGGTTTGATGGGTCTCGGCCGGCGCAACAGAAACATTCATCGCCCGCCCGGTTTTTTGGAAAGCCTGCTGGAAGGTCATGTCCGGAATAAACTGCGCGATCGACTCTTCCAACTCAGACACTGGTGCAACTGAGAGCGCCTTGCTGTCCTTCGGTATGCGCTCCAGGAAGTATTCCGGGCGCATCAAATCGACAAGTTCTTCTTCAGAGTGAGTGGCAACAATACTGCCAACAATGGCGCCACCGCTGGAACCGGACAAAATCGTCGGCAATAGCTTGGCATCCGCCAGTGCTCGAATAACCCCAACATGGAAAAACAACAGGGAACCGGAACCACTCATCATAAACGCGGATCGCCCGAAGCAATGGCTTGCCCGGCGGAAGAAATCCAGCTTTTCTTCCCAACTGATATCACCACTGGTATCGTGCGCCAGTAATTCCAGGGTATCGACAATTTCTTCGATATAGTTCTCTACCAGATGTTTGGTACCTGACAGCGCATGGCCGTAGAGCCCGGCCTTACCCATGCCACCCATATTGCCATGGATACCTTCGTTAAGCGTATAAAGCAGCCCCTTAATATCATGCCTGGCCCTCAGACTTTGCAGACGGTCCAGGCGAATCCGGATTGAGACATGGTCATATTGATTGGTCGCGTCCTTTTTGCGCCAACGATCAAGGCCCTTGTACGCATCCCAGGCATGGGCTGCCGACATCCACTCCTCGTAGCTGTCAGCGCGCTTAAGCGCACGTTTTAATTTGATGTTTCCGTTGATTAACATACCGCTGCCTTTTAAAACCAAAAGCTATTTTACTCTATCAAGCACCACCGCGAACAGTGCGCCGATCGGGTCAGGTAGGGTGAGGCCTCCGCATCGCAAAGTGTGGCTGCCACTACCGGTGCTAGGCCCGGCCGGTAATATCCAGAATCGCCTGCACACACGCCTGTGGTGCATCCTGCTGCAAAAAGTGTCCAGCATTTTCGATCGTTCGATGTGCTACGCCCTTCGCACCTGGAACTTCGTCCAGGAATTTTTTGTCACCACCGGCCGTAACGGGGTCGTTGTCGGAAAATGCCAGCATGAACGGTTTATCAAATTTGCGTAGCACCTCCCAGGCCGCCAGATTCTCTTCCACCTCAGGCTCGTCGTGAAACACCGGCACCAAACCTGGGAAGCGCCGCGCCCCGGCCATATAGCTTTGGTCGGGGAATGGAGCAGCGTATGCAGCTTGAGCGCCTTCGACCATGGAACCTCCAGAGACACTGGACATCAAAACGCCGATGTCCAGATCCGGACTCTCGGCGCAAAATTTGCGCCAGTACAGAAACCCCGGAATACCTGAGGTATCGCGAAATCGCTCGCCGAGCTCCTCCGCCTTAACAACCGGCAATGTTTTGTAGGCCTCTTTCAACGGCTCGGTGTATTCCCGAGGAATCATTCCGGTAGGCATGCCACCATTGGCCAGCACCACATTTGAGAAACGTTCCGGGAAGGTGGTAACCAGGCGCAGACCAATAAGACTGCCCCAGTCCTGAAAAAATACGGTAATGTCGGTGAGATCCAGCGCGGTTAGCCACTCACTCATCCATGTCACATGCCGGGCATACGTGTAGTCTTGCGGCTGTGTTGGTTTGTCGGAACGCCCAAAACCGATCAGGTCAGGAACAACAACACGAAATCCGGCCTCGACCAGAACAGGGATCATGTAGCGATACAAATAGGACCATGCGGGCTGGCCGTGCATCAATAGCAGAACGGGGCCATCTGCGGGACCCTCATCAAGATAATGCAGACGTAGCTCTCCACCTTCGGTGTCAGCAATTTGCAGGTAATTGGGCTCAAAGGAGTAGTCCGCGAGGCCCTCGAAGCGCTCATCGGGTGTGCGTTTATATTGCATGATAATCATCCTTTTCGCGTTTAAAAATCGGCGAATTTCTGCCAAAGAGTTTATAACGACACACTATATGCCATATGTTTTCAAGTCGCAACTTTAGTCAGATAGGAACATGCGCGACCGGACCAAAGTGAGTGGGTGATCGCGCTCAGCATGTGCATGCCTGACATTTCTTATCTGCTGTTGTTCAAGCGATACGCGAAGTAAAACGTGACCAGTACCAGCAGCGTGAGTATCGCTATCAGAATATTGGGGCCAAACTTTTTCTGTAGCCCATTAATCGCAACCTGCTGCGTGGCATTGTAATTGGGCGCGACGGGCAGCACCGAGTTCTCCCGTTCGAACTGGGCAAAGAGAGCCAGCATGTCCTGCAGGCGAGAAGGCATTTCTGCGCTCAGATCCTGTGTTTCCCCGGGGTCAGTGACAATGTTAAACAATCGCCATTGACTGTCACCCGCCGGTGGCCGGTTAAAAACGATTTTGTAATCTCCCTGGAATAGCGCACCGTGTCCGGCGAGCTCGTAACCGACCCAGTCCTGCGCAGAATACACACGGTCCACTTCACCTCTAAGCAATGGCATGAGGTTTCGACCAGTCATGGATTCCACACTTCGACCACCGTAATACCCTGATGGCGCTGTAGCACCCGCAAGCTGGACAATGGTCGGCGCAATATCGGTAGCATAGGCAAACGCGTGGGTAAGCTGTTGCTTGTGTGCCACCGATGTCCCGGAAATAATCAGGGGAACTCGCATACCGCCCTCCCCCACATAAAATTTGTAATAGGACAATGGCGCAGCCGAAGCACTGGCAAAGCTGGGGCTAATCGTATTCATACTGCCCTTTAACCCGAGCGTATCGTAGTCGACGCTGTACCCTTGGCTCGCCAGCGCTCTGCGGCCCAGAAAACTGTTCTGATTCGCAGAGCCCGAGGCCTCACTGCCATTATCCGACGTAAAAATGAACACCGTATTGTCGTACTGGCCGATGTTTTTCAAGTGTTCGATCAATCGGCCGATGTGATGATCCATTGCTTCGACCATTGCGCCGTAAACCGCCATCCGTTTAGCCTCGTAGCGCTGGCGCTCATCGCTCAACTCACTCCAGTTAGCAGTGGTGGCCATATCCACCATGGCCGTCTCCGCGGGCACGATACCCAGCGCAATTGCACCTGCCAATCGCCGCTGCCGCAGAACCGTCCAACCGGCGTCATAAACTCCCATATAGCGATCGATAAACTCTTGCGGAGCCTGCACCGGCATATGCACTGCCTGAAAAGGCAAATACGTAAAAAAGGGTTTGCCGTCTGCGGCGTTGCTGTCGATAAATTCAATGGCCTTGTCTACCAGGAAACGCGAAGAATAAAAATCTTTCGGTAGCTGGTATTCCTTACCATCGGCAAACCAGTTGGCCTTGTCGTAAATAGGCAAGTAGGGTTTCTGCTCCCAGTTGTCCGCCCCTGAATCGGCCAATGCCACCGTGCGCTCGAATCCTCGAGCACTGGGCAGTAGATCCTGAGTTTGACCGAGATGCCACTTCCCCGACATATAGGTGTGATATCCGGCGTCGCGCAGCAGGGTTGCGACCGTCACCACATTTCGCCCCAGGGTCCCCTGATAATTAGCGTGGCGAGACTGCTCTGGGGGTATCATTTCAGGAATGTTTGGCACGCCTGCCAAGTGGCTGTTCACTCCCGTAAGCAGCATAGCCCGGGAGGGCGCACAGCTGGCTGCCGTGTGGTAATTGGTGAAGCTGACGCCGTCTTGCGCCATTGCCGACAAGGTGGGGGTATTAATTTCGCCGCCATAGGAGGCAATATCGCTGAAACCCAGGTCATCCGCCAGGATAAGTACTATATTGGGCCTGGTCAGGGTATCTTGCGCGGGTTGCTCAAACGCTGAGGCATCTGCCGACTCCCCAGGGTTTAGCTGCGCCAGGGACGAGGCTCCGAAGCCCAGCAAAACCAGTATGCCGAGCGATCTCGCGGCGGTCCCAAATAAGAACCGCCTGCTCTGAGTCTGCAACGACTAATTCTCAGCAGGCGTGCGGCTGGCCGCGAACAAGAACAGAGCGGTAAGAACCACCTCCACCATAATCTGAGAGGAGGCGAACGCAGCGTCGTGTACCAACCAGGCCGCCACGCGAAATATCGCGGTAAAACCAAGCAGCAGCGCGGGAGCATAAAACCAGCTACGCTTCTGGGTTATCAAGCCGATAAGAACAAACAGACCACCACAAAAGAAGAATGCCCCCAGATCGCCAATCTGAGTACTCAAACCCAGCCCCTCTAACAGGGGCATACCAAATTCAGGTGCTATTCCTGCGGGTGCAACCACCCAGCGCAGACCCATGACCACAAACAGGATGGCCGGAAGCGCTACGACAACACGCAGTATTTTATTCATTTTTCCTCCACATAAGACTATTTGTTTAATGACACCAATAATGCCATTATATTTTCAAAAGGTACAGGTAGCAAACAGTGGCGCGCCAAAAAACTCAACGCCACACCCCACGCCAATAAACCACAGGCGAGCTCATACCGACGAGTAATCGTTTAGTGAGTTTCACTGGATCGGCAGATCAGTTACAGTGGATAAATCAACGGGTAACCTCACCCATTTCTACCAACTTAAAGAAACCTTACACATGAAAGATTTTGAAGGAAAAGTAGCCTTTGTAACCGGTGCTGCCGGTGGTATTGGCCTTGGGATAACCAAAGCATTTATCGCCAGGGGCATGAGTGTGATGCTCGCCGACATCGAATCCGAAACGCTTGAAAAAACCGTTGATGCCCTCAGGAAAGATGGCGCAACTGTGGAAGGCGTGGTGTGTAATGTTGCCGATGTGAATGCGGTTAGAGCGGCTGCCCAGAAAACCATAGAAGCTTTTGGCAAGGTTCACGTAGTGGTCAATAACGCTGGGGTTGGCGGTGGTGGCGGCGAAACCGGCACAATACCCATCGAAGATTGGCAATGGACTGTGGATGTCAACCTCATGGGCGTCGTTTATGGCTGCGAAACGTTTGTGCCATTGATCAAACAACACGGAGAAGGCGGTTATATTGTCAATACCGCATCGATGGCCGGCCATATCGGAATTCCCGGCATGGCACCCTATACCGCCACAAAATTTGCCGTTGTGGGGTACTCAGAATCCATGAATGCAGAACTGGCTCCCCAGGGAATAGGCGTTGCCGTATTGTGTCCGGCATGGGTAAAGACCCAGATTGCGGACAGCCGTCGCAATCATCCGACTGAAAAAGCGCAGCCGGCAGAGACATCGCAGATGTCAGACGTTATCAAAAACCGACTTAGCGACGTCATCAACAGCGGCATGTCACCCGATACCGTGGGAAAATGGGTGGTGGAATCGATGGAGCGCGATGCACTTCATATTTTTACCCATCCGCACTGGAAATCTGCCATTGAAACTAAAGCGGAGACGTTGCTGCAAGCTTACGATACTGCGGCGCAAAGCTCGACGATTCTCGCTGATGAAAACGCTCTTTCAACGCCCTTCAATTTGTCCAGCGGCGGTGATTAACCGTTTTGTTTCAGCGCTTCTGAAGACACCGCGGGCCTATACACTGGGTCGACAATACCGGTGATATCTGTTTGAAAAATAAATACATTGCCCGCCTCGGGTTGCGCCGCCAGCTCCTGGGGGCCAAGGCCCTGACGGGCACTGGTAACAATAAGTCTATCCAGCTGCGGCCCACCAAAGGCGACACATGTGGGCTGACTGACTGGCAGCGGTAAAATCAGGTCCACTTCACCCGCTGGGGTGTATCTAATCACCTGGCTACCACCCCATTGCGCATTCCACAAATAACCGGCGGAATCAACGGTAGATCCATCTGGAAAACAGCCATTTGCCGTCTGGGCGAAAGTTGTCCGATTTGAAATACTTGCCGTATTTTCATCAAACTCGTAGCGGTCAATACGCCTAGTTGGCGTATCTGTATGATATAAAAAGACCGAGTCCGGGCTCCAGCAAAGCCCGTTGGAAATTGACAATCCGGATACTTTAGAAGAAAAATTCAACCGCCCGTCGAGACAGTACAGCGCACCAGCGGGGGCGCCGGCTTGCTTATCCTCGACCATGCTCCCCGCCCAGAAGCGACCCTGCCTATCGGCACGACCGTCGTTGAGCCTGGTGCTCTTATTGTCTTCATCTACCTTATGCAAGCACTGCACAGCGCCGTTGCGCGGATTGAAGTAGGCAAAACCGCTCTCAAAACCACAGACCAGATAGTCTCTGTCGACCACCATCGCGAAACATCCCAGGCGCTCAGGCGTCACCCAGGATTCGAGTAGTTTATCTGCCGGCTGGTAGCGATATATCTTCCTGCCATCAATATCCGTCCACCAGAACGCCCCACCCCTGGCATCCCAAATCACGCCCTCGCCAAGCTCATTCTCGACCTGAACAGATTCCAGAAATGTCGTTGCAGCCATAGCTTTTATTCTCCTATAGCCAGCTGCAATGCCTCAACCACCGCCAGCGCAGCGCCATACACGTCTTCGGCGGTGTTACCGGGTTTATAGAGTTCGGAACCAATTCCAAAGCCGTCGATACCCGCGCGCAACCATTGAGCCGCCGATTCCGCCCCCACCCCGCCCACGGCCAGCAAGCTGCAATCGTCTGGCAGAACAGCGCTAACAGCCTTGATGTGGCCCGGCCCGTAGGTTGCGGCAGGAAAAAGCTTTAAATAGCGGGCACCGGCCTGGTAGGCCAAAAATGCATCCGTGGCAGTCGCCCATCCCGGCATCGGCACCATGCCCAACTCCAGGGCGCGTGCAATAACCCCTGGATTAGTGTTGGGGGTAACTACGATCTCACCGCCGACTGCCGCAACACCTTCAACATCAGACTCGGTCAACACCGTGCCTGCACCTATCACACAGCGATCACCCAGGGCATTGCTCAGTTTTTCAATACTGAGCAGTGGATCCGGAGAATTCAGCGGCACCTCAATAATGCCGATGCCCGCGCTGTATAAAGACTCCCCAATATCAACCACCTCTTCGGGGCGCACGCCGCGCAGGATTGCCACAACAGGCATTTGCCTAAACCAGGTGTCCACCTTTTCTGTCATCATCAACCTTCCGTATAAAGAGATTTATAGATAGCTTCATAGCCCGCAATTGCAATCCGTCTCGCATCACAGGTTTCGACCTTTATTCCCAGATACTCGAGAACCAGTTGGTAGCAGTGACTCAATGCAGAGTCGCCAATTAGTGTCACCATTGCTGATTCCGACATTCTTTCACCAAAGAGTTTTTTAGCACCAATGACATCAGAGCCGACCAACAAACCAGACAGATAAGAAGAAGCATCGCGCTCCGACATTTCTCCCAACACCTGGCGACTGCGGGTGGCAAAGATCGCATGCAGTAACTGCTCTCCACCCACCTTGCAAATCGCCCGCACACCTTGCATAAAAGCATCGGTCGAAAAACTTCCGACCTCGGGTTCGGCAATCAAAATGCTATGTTTGCACAGCAAAGAGAACAGCTCTCCGGTAACAGCTGTAACAAAAGTTTCCAGTCTGCCATTTTTTAGCAACACCCATTTATTGTGCGTACCCGGCAATGCAACAAGGTGCTCACCAGCTTCGAGCACACTGCCACTGCGCATCCAACCTAACAGTTGCAGCTCCTCACCACGCATCAGGTCGGGCGTGCCCAGCGGATTTTTGACTTTTAATCCCGCTATGATCGAAAACTCCAGCCCCCCAGCCTGGAAATGTGTGCGGCCCGCTACGATCTGCTCTGCGGCAACCGGGCACTCCAGGTAAGGCGCCTCGCGCCATCCAATGGTTGAGCCCACCATCCCGGAGAGAATCACCGGCACGGGTCCGTGCTCCGCAAGCCAGGTGCCCGCCAATTCAAAAAAGACCTGTTCAAATTCACCATTGAGCTGGCTAACACCCGGCCCCGTCAACTCCCCCAACACCTGGGTGGGTTCCGACTGATTGAACTGGCACAGGTACAGACGCAGATTCGTAGTGCCCCAATCACCGGCTATAAACACATTCTCGGTCATGGCTTCAGGTCCTGCCACCGTCTACTGTAAAGCTCTGGCCAGTGATCATACCGCTGTCATCTGCCGCAAGAAAAAGTGCGAGATTAGCCACATCGACGGGTAGCAGCCTTCGTTTGAGCGCCACCTGTTCCATCCAGGCGGCTTCCGCCTCGGGCGTCAACCAGGTTTCCAGTTGGCGCTCGGTGACAACCCAGCCCGGCAGAATTGCATTGACCCGTACATCGGAATCGCCATAGTCGCGCGCCAGCGCCTTTGTCAATCCCACAATCCCCGCTTTGGCCGCGACATAGCCCGGCATGTTGGCCGGCCCCAGAAGCGCGTTTATCGAACTGAAATTAATGATTGAGCCGCCGCCGTGCTGCGCCATAACCGCAGCTCCGGCCTGGGCGCCGAAAAAAGTGGCATCCAGGTTCACCGCCATGCACTTGCGCCAACTCTCGGCGGTGACCTCGGCCGGCGTATGTCGGGCGTC
Organism: Halioglobus sp.; assembly: GCA_036961345.1. GTDB lineage: Bacteria > Pseudomonadota > Gammaproteobacteria > Pseudomonadales > Halieaceae > JBALVT01. Next base: position 3,032 of record JBALVT010000094.1, on the reverse strand, counting down.
GTTGGCGGCGTTGTTTACCAGGGCCAACAAGGGCCCCAGTTCGTCTACCGCTGAATTAATGGCGCCCTGAAGTCCCTGTACATCCGTTACATCCACTTGCTCAAACCAGGGCCGGGTTCCTGTGCTTGCCTCCAGTTTACTGGCCAGCGCATCGGCGGAGGTGGAATCCAGGTCGACAAAACCTACTTTGGCTCCCTGCAATGCAAACGCCTCTACCATAGCCGCACCTATACCGGTCGCACCACCGGTAATGAAAACGGGCCGCCCCTCGAGACTGGGGTATTTTGCAAATCCGCCCATTAGACGACCTCTTGTAACGGTTATTTTTCTTCCTGCCATCGGCAGAAGCACGGGAGAACAGATAGCATTTGACGAAAGGGTCAATTTATAATATAAATATTATTATAGGTCGATCTCAGGGTCAATACGAATCGTCCGGTCTCTGGCACTACAGTAGTTCATCTATATTGTAGAGCAATACCACTGGGCGACGCATTTTCGAAGCAGAGGAAATTGTCAGTGAAGATGAATTGTGGGCGCATAATTGCGTTTCTGTGCACGGTACTGTTTGGTAACGCCACAATGAGTGCAGAACAACTCTATCACCAACAACCTAGCGTCACGCCTGAACTGGCCATGCCAGGGGCCTATACGGTGGGAGTGACGACCTTAACCGCCACCTCGCCAAATCACCTCAGTGCAGCGGACTTTAAGACTTTGCAGGACAGGCAATTGGCGCTGGAAGTGTGGTATCCCGCCAAGGTTTCGCGATCGGCGGAGCCTGCCTCCTATAAAAACGTGACTCGATCACACCGGGCATTCGAACTGCAGGGCACGGCCTACCGCGATGCACCAATTCATACAGGCGAAAAATTTCCCCTCATTGTTCTTTCCCACGGCTACACCGGCTATAGAACCATTATGTTTTATCTGGGCGAGCATCTGGCCAGCCACGGTTATGTGGTCGCCGCGATCGATCATACCGATTCGACCAATGCAGAGGTGGACATGGTGGCTGCGCCGGGCGCAGGGTTTATTAGCACCTTGTTTAACCGGGCGAGTGACCAGCAGTTTGTGCTGGACTTTTTAGGCAGCCAGGACACCAAAGTACGCGAAATAGTCGATACCGATAACGCGGCGCTCATTGGCTATTCCATGGGCGGTTACGGAGCCGTCAACACCATCGGTGGCTGCTATTCTTTCAGCGCGCAAAGCCTGCAAAAATTCGGAGTTCCCGCTGAAAACGCGACGGCTTTGGTGCCGCTGCTAAACTCTTGCCACGGCGGCCGCAAGCAGACCGACAGGCGCTGGAAAGCCATGATGGCTTTCTCTCCCTGGGGCGGAGAACTCGACGTACACGATGCCAAGTCTATGCAGGGCATCAGTATTCCTACGCTTTATGTTTCCGGGGATCAGGACGACATTTCCGGCTTCGAAAACGGTGTTAAAAAATTGCACGAACAGACCGGCTCCAAACATAACTATTTAATGGTTTACGAAAACGCCCGCCACAATATTGCTGCCCACCCGGCACCCCAGGTAGCTTTTGACAATGACCTGGATATAGGACATCACTACGAGCCCAGTTGGAATATTGAGACCATAAACCGAATCAACCAGCACATGAGTCTGGCGTTCTTCGATTGCCACCTGAAAAATCTGGCCGAACGATGCGCCTATCTGCCTGAGCGCGAGGACATCACGCAGGTACGGGATGCCATTGGCAAACTCACTGAAGCCTGGCCGGGTTTTCCCGATCGATGGGGTAGCGGCGTGCTGTTCTTACGCAAATAGTAAAAAGCAATATTGACGACAAATTGCCATCTTTCAGGTGGCGGTAACATCCTTACTGGATTCGAGTTTGACCTGCCGCACGACTGTGCCCAGCCCTTTTTGATTATGCTTTGCGATTAACGAATTGAGCTGAAACGTGGAAATAAGCATTGCGTGGATTGAAAGCAGATAGCCGTTTTTGTTCAACTCCTCAAGCTGCTCCGGTGCCAATGACTGCAAACTGTCTTCGTCTACAGTGTGCAAACCCCTGATAGTATTGACCGAGTCGTCGGCGTAGTGAACCTGTACATCAATCGATTTCATCAAACCCAACTCATCAAGCCTGCTCAGGAATTGAAAGGTCTGAATGTCATTCTTGATATCCGCTTCTAATAAGGCAGTGGTTTTGCTCAGATAAAGCGATGCCTTGCCCTGCTTGTCAAACAAAGCCTCACCACTCTTGCTGGAAAATGCCTGGCTTTGCTCATCGATACCCACTGTATAACTCTTTTCATCATTCGGGGAACGCATCAGGAATAGCGGGTAAGTCTGCATGGAAGTAGGCAGATAAGTCGCCGTCCAGCGTGCATTTTCCACAAATAAATTCTGACCTGGCTCAAAGCTACAAATAGCCGACAGGGCCCAGCCCCCGGATTGCGGATTTTTGGTCATGAACACTGGCAAGCCGCTGACGGCCTTGCCGATTTCGGCCACTCGCAGATTGACCACATGCTGCTTTGCGGCGACATCCAGCGAGCAGTTTTCAACAACCCGCAAACCGCCGTGTGTGTTACTGGAAAGTTCAACTAATTCAGTCATTCATAAATTCCGTGTGGAGGTGGCGAGCCACTGTTCAATGTATTGTCGGTGTGGAGGCAGTGTCTGCAACATTTGCTGTGTTAGCCGACGGTTGCGCTCGACAATTTTTGCCGCCTCGTCTTGTTGATGATACAAATAAGCCTGCTGGCTAAAGTCCGGTTTAAAGCCCATACCGTAGATTACATATTGGTAACTGGCTGCAGGGAAAAGCTCGATGGCGCTGTCGAAATCAGAAGCAACCGGACCACGGCAAGCCCATAATGCCAAATCATCCCGCAGGCTTTGGGGGATGGTGGTGTCATCACAGTGTGCCCGCCAATAGGGCTCTGGCCTTTTGCTCAGCATATAGTGGAGTTTCAAAAAGTCTATGATGCGACGCCAGCGGTAGTGCATTTGATCGTTAAAGCGATTAGCGGTGATGGGCATCACCGAGCGATTCG
>JBALVT010000093.1:0-15503 GCA_036961345.1 Halioglobus sp. | reverse complement strand
GCCATATGAGTTAAGCTTCGGGTTAGTAGTGTCTATCTTAAAGGCAGTAGCGAAGCATTATGAAAACCAATAAATGCATCATTTTCGGTGTGGTGGTATTTCACCTGCTGTTGTCGCAGGAGGTGGCGGCCGATTCTGGTAAGGTGCCCGGTAAGGTGCCCGGTAAGGTGCCCGGTAAGGTTGAATCACTTGCAGACGCTTTTGCCCAGGGCCACCTCAAAGGGCAGCTTCGCTACAGTGCCCAGTATCGCGACAGCAATCTACACGTACTTCAGGACGGTTCAAATCCGGAAGCTCCCGATGTGAAAAAGCAGCAGTATTCTGCAGTCGGTGGATACCTTGGGTTCGAGACCGCCCCATGGTTTAACACCTCCGCAGGTCTCACTTTCTACACGTCCAACCCCATTGGCAATAATCCTGATGACCGCTCGGGTTTGGGGGGGCTTGATGAATCTGAGGGGTCTCAGGATTCGTATCATGTGCTGGGTGAGGCCTTTGTTAAGTTTGCGAGTGGCAACCATATGCTTAAAGCGGGTAGGCAGGAGTTGGCAGATTATCGTTTCGTTTCCATGTCAAACATTCGAATGACGCCGGTGACTCATCAGGGCATTATCTATGAGAATCGCTCCGCCGATGGTTTGCGCCTGAATCTGGGATACCTGAACAAACAAAAAGAAAGAAATGCGACGGAGTTTATTGGCCTGGTGGAGGCGGCGCGAGTTGAGACCGGCTGCGGGGCAGTTGACGCCAATGGTGAATGCCTGGATACCGGGAATAAAAAGCTCATTCGAGGTGATTTCGATCCAGGGGATTACAACGCGATGGGTCGGTACTCGGGTGGGCGAAAGGATATGCCCCTACTGGGCGCTGTTTATTCTGGTGAATCATTCACTGTGGAAGCCTGGGACTATTACGCTCTGGATTTTGTAAATACCTTTTATCTATACGGCCAGTATACCTTCGCGCCATTTGCAAGGGATTATGCGGTTAGCCTGGCCGCGCAGTACGGTAATCAGCAGGATGTGGGGGATAATGTAGCCGGTAATATTGACACCTGGTTTTACGGTTTCAAGTTTCAGATTGATGGCCCGGGTCTAAATTTTTTCAGCAGCTACAACGAAGTGGACTATAACGAGGCTTCCTATGATGGGGGCACTATTTTTGTGCGCTGGGGTACGCCGCAGATGTTTAACTCATTCCAGGTGCAGGATTCAGAACTTGCAGGCACACGCTCGATCGGCGCCGGTTTGCAGTATGATTTTGGTCGCCAGGGGCTGCTTCCGGGTGTGGTGATGCGTGTTCGCTATGGGCTTTATGATTTACCCGATAAAATTACGCAGGCCGATGCCAGGCAGGATAGATCCGAGGCCACGTTTGATTTACGGTATTCTTTCACCAGAGACTCGGGTTTTGGAATTTTTACGCATATGGAAGGTTTAAGTGTGCAGTTCAGGCTGGCCTATAACGACTACCAAACCGATTACAATATTGCCGCCTTCAAAGCCATACACGGCTATGATATTCAAAGCGTTACCGATGATTTTTTCGATGCACGCATCTATCTGGATTACAACTTTTAGGGGTTTGTCTGCAAGTGGCGAGCACCGGGAATAGAGCTTAGGAGCTGCTTGGTGTAGGTTTCCTGCGGGTTTTCAAATAGCGCTTGTCCGTTCCCCTGTTCGACCACTTCGCCTTTGTATAACACCAGTATACGATCGGCAATGTGTCTTACGACCGCAAGGTCGTGTGATATGAATAGCATGGTTAATCCGTATTCACGGCCCAGGTCCAGCATCAAATCGAGTATTTGCGCCTGAATGGTAACGTCCAGTGCCGATACGGGTTCGTCCGCAACGACAAATTCTGGTTGTGTTGCCAGAGCTCGACCAATGGCAATTCGCTGACGCTGCCCGCCGGAAAATTCATGCGGATATTTGCGGACAAAGTGTCGCGCGAGACCAACGTCATCCATTAATTTCAGGACAGCTTGCTCGACGTTTTTCCTGTGCGAGATCTTGTGTAAGAGTAGTGGCTCGGCGAGCGTGTCATAGACGGACATGCGAGGATTCAGTGAGGCATAGGGGTCCTGGAATATCATCTGCATGCGCCGGCGCATTGTTTTGAGCGCTCTTCCCCCAAGGGCGGTTACGTCAGTACCTGCGAATTCAACAGATCCGGATGTAATGGGTAAGAGCCTGAGTAAGGATCGTCCTATGGTAGATTTACCGCTGCCTGATTCACCCACCAGGCCCAGTATTTCGCCTCTTTTTATACTGAAGCTGACATGATTAACCGCTTTTAGAGGCTCGTGATGTTTCCCCTGATCGAACCAGGTACAAAGATTGGTCACGCGTATTAATGTATCTGCGTTGTTAGCGTTGCTTTTTTTACTGCCACCGGGAATGGCGGCTAGAAGTTTTTGTGTGTACGGGTGCTGTGCGCGTTCAAAAATATCTGCGCGGTTGCCACTCTCCACAACTTTGCCATTTTGCATTACGATGATCTTGTCGGCAATATCGGCGACGACTGCAAGGTCGTGGCTGATAAAAACGACACCGATATTGCGTTTCTTTTGGAGATCGGCAATCAGCTGAAGTATTTGTGCCTGTATGGTGACATCCAGCGCCGTAGTAGGCTCATCGGCGATCAGCACTTTGGGTTCATTAATAAGCGCCATCGCAATCATCACACGCTGACGCATGCCGCCAGAAAATTCGTAGGGGTAGTTGTCTATGGTGGTATGCGGGTCGCGGATGCCTACTTCTTCAAGTAGTTCAAGTGCTCGATTTTTTGCTTCGCGGCGCGAAACGTTTTGATGAAAAATTAGAGGTTCCATTAATTGCTCCCCAATCTTCATATAGGGGTTTAGGCAAGTCATAGGGTCCTGGAAGATCATTGCAATGTCTGCGCCGCGAATTTTCCGCAAGCCTTGTTCAGACATTTGCAGTAGATCCTCGCCTTCAAAAAAGGCAGTACCTGCAACAATTTTTCCTGGGGGGCGGGGTATTAATCCGAGCAAGCTATAACAGGCGACAGATTTCCCGGAACCAGATTCGCCGATAATAGCGGTTATCTTTCCCGACTCTACATCGAAATCTACGCCATCAACTGCGTGGTTGATGCCGTTGCGGCCCACGAAATCAACCTTGAGTCCTTTTACTTCCAGCAATGACATAGCCGCTAGTCCTTGGAACTGCGCACATCGAGTGCGTCGCGTAGTCCGTCACCGAGAAAATTCAGGGCAAACAGGGTTAGTGTCAGAGCAGCGCCTGGGAATATCAAAAGCCAGGGAAACTCTTCCATGGTTTCCGCACCATAGGAAATCAGCAGGCCCCAGGATGTTTGCGGAGGTTGTATGCCCAGTCCTAGAAAACTGAGAAAAGCCTCCAGTAACATAACGCTGGGTATAGTGAGCGTGGTATAGACAATGACAGGGCCCAGGGCATTGGGGATAAGGTGCCTTGTGATTATAGCCGCAGGCGATAGCCCGAGGGATACCGCTGCCTCTACAAATTCCTGCTGCCGTAAAGATTGAACCTGGCCTCGCATAATGCGCGCCATGGTAAGCCACTCGACTGCGCCTATGGCGAGAAACAGCAGTAGCAGATTGCGGCCAAACACTACCATTAACAAAACGATAAAAATCATGAATGGCAGGGCGTAGAGAATGTCTACCAGGCGCATCATGAGCGCATCGACACGTCCGCCTGAGTATCCGGCAATGGCTCCCCAGCTTACGCCGATAACCAGTGCCACTGCGGTTGCGACAAAACCCACTGCCAGTGATACCCGTCCACCGTACATTATGAGAGTCATAAGATCGCGACCAAAAATATCAGTGCCCAGCCAATGCTGTGCCGACGGTGGTGATGCACCCAGGTTCAGATCTTGCGTTTCATAGCTGTACGGCGCAATCCAGGGTGTTAGCAGCGCGATAGTAATGAAAAAAATCAGCACTGCCAGCCCTAACAAGGCAAGTTTGTTCTTCTGTAATCGAATCCAGGCGTCGCGCCACAAGGAAGTGCCGCGTTCGGCGTTGGCGATATCGGTAATGGCTGGCGTGTTCATTTATCGATTCCCGAACTGAGCACGCAGGCGCGGATTCATCCAGGCAGCCAGAATGTCCGACAGAAGATTAAAGAGAACAATCAGAGTGGATAGAAATACGGTTGTGCCCAAAATCATGGTGTAGTCGCGGTTAAACGCTGCCTGTACATAAAACCTACCCAGCCCGGGAATCTGGAAAATGGTTTCAACCACAAAGGAACCCGACAGCAATCCAGCGAATGCGGGGCCCAAAAATGCAACAACGGGAATCAGGCCGCCGCGCAGGGCGTGTTTACTCACCACCTGCCACTCCGGCAAACCCTTGGCCCTGGCGGTTCGAATATAATCCTGCGACATCACTTCCAGCATACCCGCGCGAGCAAGCCGTGCGATATACGCAGCATATGCCGCACCCAGGGTTAAACTGGGGAGTATTTTGTCGCCGGGAATATCGCCCCAGCCCGACACGGGTAACCACTCCAAATAAATGCCGAATACCAGGACCAATAGGGGGCCCAGCAAAAAAGTGGGCATGCATATGCCTATCATTGCCACCGACATGGGAATGTAATCCTGAGCGGTATTGGGTTTGAGTGACGCGATAATGCCCGCCAGGCCGCCGATGCTAATGGCCACCAATAACGCGTATAGCCCCAGCTCTGCTGTGGCGGGCAGGCCCGCTGCAATCAGTTCATTGACGCTGCGCCCGGGGTATTTGAACGAGGGGCCCAGGTCACCGTGAGCCAGGTCAGACAGATAGGCTGTGTATTGCTGGAACAGTGGCAGGTCCAGTTTATACTGTGCTTCCAGAGCCGCTTTGACCTCGGGTATCACCGCCTTTTCACTATCAAAAGGGCCACCGGGGGCGGCGCGAACCAGGAAAAACGTCGCGGTGATCACTACCAGAATTACCGGGATAGCTTGCAGTAATCGTAAGCTGATAAATCGCCACATAGATTTACTTGTTCGCCTCCATTGTTTCTTGAGGTTCCAGCCAGACATATTTCAGGTTCAGGGAATCCATCAGGTTCGAAGGCAGGCCTTTAACGCTGGGGTGGATGAGGTGTTTGCTGGTGTAGGTATATATGGGAATAATGGGCATTTGTTCCATCAGCAAGGTTTCAGCAGCGTGAAAGATTGCGAAGCGCTGTTCTCTGGTTTTGGCTTTTGGGGCATCTTCGAGAATCATTTTGTCGTAGCGCGGATCGCTGTACCCGGTATTGTTGTTGCCACCGTTGGTTAGAAACAGATCCAGAAAATTGTTGGGATCCACGTAGTCGCCAATCCAGCCTCTGCGTGCTATCTGGAAATCTCCTTGGGTGACGGAGTCCAGGTAGACCTTCCATTCCTCGTTTGCGATTGTAACATCTATATTCAGCGCCTCTTTCCACATTTGTTGCATGGCCACGGCGATCTTGCGGTGGTTCTCGCTGGTATTGTATTTGATTTCGATTCCAGGCCAGCCCTTGCCATTGGGGTAACCGGCCTCGGCCAAAAGTGCCCGGGCACGTTCGACATCGTAATCAAAGAGCCTGGGTGGTTGATAACCCAGGGTGCCGGGCGGGGTGATGGAGTATGCAGGCACATAAGCCTTTTTTAGAACAGTCGCGGTTAACGTTTCCCTGTCTATGGCCATGGATAGAGCGCGGCGAACCCTTGAGTCATCCACCGGTGGGCGCCTGATGTTGAGCAGGTAGTAGTAGGTTCCCAGGTAGGGTGCCTGCACGAATGGGCTGTTGGCCATGGCTTGATAGGTTTCAATTTTTCCAAGGGGTACTTCGCCGGTATAGTGCAATTGTCCAACCCGAAACATACGTTCTTCGCTGACAAGATTTTCCGTGGGATAAAATACCACGCCGTTTAGTTTGACCTTGTCAGCGTCCCAGTATGTCTCACTTTTTTCGACGGTAATACGTCGATTGAGTTTCCATTCCTTGAGTTTGAATGCGCCGTTGCTGACAATGTTTTCCTCGCGCGTCCACTGGGTAAAACGATCGGTGGCCAGGCCAAATTTTTCGATAGTCGCACGGTGTACTGCAAAGGTGCTGTAGTGGTCCATTAATTGCAAAAAATACGGAGTGGGCTCGTTGAGCGTGACCTGCAATGTAGAACTGTCGAGCGCGCGCACACCCAGTTTTTCCGGGTCGCCGATAACCCCGGTTGCATAGGCTTCGGCATTTTTGACCGGGTATAACATATAGGCATACAGGTTACCCATTGCCGGGTTTAACGCGCGCCGCCAGGACCACACGAAATCTGCAGCTGTAATCGGGTCGCCGTTAGACCACAGTGCATTGTGGCGCAGGTGAAAAGTAATGATTCTACCGTCTTCGCTGAACTCCCAGCTTTCGGCAACTCCGGGTTCAGGTTCAAGGGTATAGGGGTTCTTCACCGCCAGGCCTTCGAACAATGCTCGAATCAAATGGTTTTCGGGTACGCCTGTGACTACATGGGGGTCCAGCCCCTGGGGTTCACTGCCGTTGCCATAATGCAATATGCCAGCGCGATTGCCCTGGCTTACGTTCGATTCACCACCGGTACAGGCCAGGATTACACTGGCTGAGGCGATCAGGAAAACTTTTAGAATTTTGTGGATCATGGTTTTTATTGCACTTTTGGGCGGGTCATACAGCAGTCGCAACCTTATCCTACTGGAGGCCGGAAGTCTGGTATGGTTGCGCCAGATACCTACACAATGCTGAGCCCCCGTCATCCCGAAGCGTTTCCAAAGGCCCCCATTGAGGTGTTAAAGGGCCTGCTGTGAGCCTATTTTCGTGACAGGAGGCGAAGCTACTTTAAGCTGGCGTGCAGTGGTATTGTTATTCAATGTTTGATGATCCGACAACATTTAATAGCGGAGCAGGTTTGCAATGACGTCCACTAAAACCAATCAGCCGCTGGGCGGCAATGAGATGCCCAGATTCGCCGGTCATGCGTCTATGTTTCGCTTACCTGTGCAAGCCAGCGCTGAAAATCTTGATATCGCCCTAATTGGAGTGCCGCTGGATATCGGTACCAGCAACCGGGGCGGCAGTCGTTTTGGGCCCCGGGAAATTCGTTGTGAGTCAGTTATGGTAAGGCCTTATGGCATGTATACCCAGGCGGCACCCTTTGACTCTTTTCAAATAGCTGACATCGGTGATGTGCCGCTCAACACCTTTAATTTGCTCAAATCCATCGATATTATCGAGGACTATTTTGACCAGGTATTGGCCTGCGGTGCCAAAACTGTGTCTATGGGTGGGGACCACACGGTTGCTCTGCCAATACTCCGTGCGGTGGCAAAAAAACACGGCCCTGTAGCACTGATTCACGTGGATGCCCACTCGGACACCAATGACATGATGTTTGGTGAGAAGATCACTCACGGCACCATTTTTCGTCGGGCGGTAGAGGAGGGCCTCGTTGAGCCCCAGAAAATGTTTCAGATCGGGCTGCGAACCACCGGTTATGCCGCCGAAGATTTTGATTGGGCCAGGGATCGCGGTGCCACAGTTGTGCCGGCCGAGGAGTGCTGGCATAAATCCCTGACACCGTTGATGGAGAGCATTCGGCAGGTGATTGGCCCGAATACACCGGTCTACTTGTCCTTTGATATAGATGGCCTGGATCCATCAGTGGCACCAGGCACGGGCACACCGGAGCCTGGAGGTTTGACCAGCATACAGGGGATAGAAATCATTCGCGGATGTTGGGGGCTTAATATGGTTGGCGCCGATTTGGTAGAAGTGTCGCCGCCCTACGATACATCGGGTAACACCTCGCTGCTGGCAGCCAATCTCATTTTTGAGATGCTTTGCTCTTTCCCGGGTTGTCGCAGAGGTCCGGGCTAAGATTGGACGATCAGTGTCGTGCCGGTCGGCTGTCGATCATTAATTTGTCCAGTACTTGCTGTGCCTGCTTGGGGCGCTTCAGGTCCTTCACCTCAAGCATTTCACAGTCATCTTTTACCATTTGGTCGATGGTGACAGGGTAGTGCTTGCAATCGTTGGGCCGGTCGTTATAAATGTCGCAGCTATATTTTTTACTCTCGGGCTCCAGGCGTAACCAGGGGCAGCGAGTGATCGTCTTTTTTGTGTCTGGATCGATCCAAATTTCGCCCTTGTAGACGAAACGAGATATATCGGGTCTGAAAGTCTCCCACCATTCGATTTCGTCCGGGGTTGCCGACAGGCCGCCGTCGCTATAGTTAATGCAACATTTGCCGCACTGATTGCACTCTTTCACGGTCCTGGATTCCTGTGCATCAAGATCGACTTTGAAGCAAAGCCGGTCCCTTTCTGGCCAGAAAAATTGTGTGCCTACTGCCTTTGCCCGGACGTGCACGCACGACCTTTGAGGAAACATGGAATTTTGCTTTTTTCAGGCGAATGAGAAACAGCGGGTCTGGGCCGGCCGACCAGACCGCCAGCATGCCCTGGTTTTTCAATGCGGCATAGATTTTTTGCAGGCCTGACAATGAATACAGCTGGTCGTTATCTGAATGCGTGAGGCCCTCAGGGCCGTTGTCTACGTCCAGCATTATCGAATCGAATGTGGACTGTTGGCTGGCGATCAGTGCCGAGACATCGCCAGTGTAAACCTGTGAACGGGAATCCTGGAGGGGGTTGTCAGCACACTCACCCAGCGGTCCCTGATTCCACTCAACAACCTCGGGAATAAGTTCGGCCACTGTGACCTTGGCGCTTCCAGATACAGCCTCTAGCGCCGCTGACAGGGTAAAACCCATGCCCAGTCCCCCCACCAGCACATGGGCGTCCGCTGACGCCTTTAGGCCGGCGCAACCCAGTTGAGCCAGTGCCTCTTCCGAACCGTGAATTCTACTGTTCATCAGTTCGCCGCGTACGCCTGAGAGGCGAATCGAAAACTCCTGATCGCGTTGCGATAATTTTAGCTGTCCGCCATTGTTGGGTATGTCAGCCACGCCCAATACCGTCCATTTATTCATGTGGGTCTGTTGCTTTCATGCTGGGCCTGTTGTTTGACAACCGCTTCATAGATTTCAAGTATATTCTCGGGCTGGGTGGGGTGTTGGATTGCTCCAGAGGGCAATTCAAACCAGGGTTGAGCGCTTTGCGTCCAAATATGTGCGTGGGCAAACACGTCGCTGGTGTCGTCCAGTGTGCCAGCTTGCAGCTTGATAATATCCGGCGTAGCGCTACCTTCACCATAGATGACGTTGCCACATTGTTGGCAGCTCTGGCGTGTGTTCGAATCGCCAGCGTCGGAAGTTCTTGTCCAGGCTGACAATTTTCCGCTAACTGATATGGCCAAGAGCGGGTAGATCATGCCCATCGAAAATGCGCTACCGGTTCGTTTTTGGCAATCCGAGCAGTGGCAGGCGTATACCATCAGCGGGTCACCCTCTATCTGATAGGTGACCCCCCGGCATTGGCAAGAGCCACTGCGCGTTGTTGTACTCATGCCAGTTGCACCTGAATTTTCTCATTGCCATATTCTATGATATCGCCAGAGACAATCTTTTTCCGCTTTCTGGTTTCTATCGCGCCATTTACCAACACATGACCCGAGGCTACGGCTTCTTTTGCCTGTGCGCCGCTGGCCGCGAAACCTTCAAACTTGATAATTTTGTATAACTCGACCGGCTCTTTTGTAATCTCAACTAATCGCATTTTTTGCGCAAAACTCCCCTATCGATTTCGGCCCTTGTCGCCACCACGATTAACACAATATTGTTTATGAGAGCGCTAATTATCAGGGGGTGAATGGACAAATTTTGTTGAAGCTCTATCTTAACATTCGAGGACTCTCAAGGGTAAGGTCCGTTTGTAGTTGCCAGAACCGTTCAGTTGGGCCAATCTATGGGGCTGGCATTTAGGCTTACATTTCTAAGAGGGATATTGTGTGGCTGAGAAAACCTGGGATACGTTGATTAGTGGTGCGCTGGTATTTGATGGGACAGGCGGTATACCGCAAACCCTGGATATCGCGCTGAAAGATGGCAAAATTGTGGCGAAGGGCTCGGCACTCCCGGGTTCAGAGGCTAGTGAGGTGATAGACGGTCAGGGGCAATGGTTGATGCCCGGTCTGCTGGACATTCATACGCACCTGGACCTTGAGGTTGACCTGGATCCAAGGTTACCCGAGGTTGTGCGCCACGGCACGACGACTGTGTTGGTCGGTAACTGCAGTTTGGGTACATGCTTTGGCAAACAGGTGGAGGGCGATCAGAACCCCATCGTAGATTGTTTTACCCGGGTTGAGAATATCCCCAAGCCGGTTCTGGCAAAATGCGTGGAAGCAGTGACCTGGGACAATACCGGGGACTATATGGACCATTTTAAGGATATCCCGCTGGGCCCCAATGTTGCAGCCTTTGTGCCCCATTCCATGCTGCGAATTGAAGCCATGGGCCTCCAGGCCAGCGTTAGTCGTGAACCTACCGAAGCTGAACTTGAGAAAATGACCAGTTTACTCGAGCAGGCCCTGGATCAGGGTTTTATGGGCATGAGTACAGATGGCTTGCCTTTCCACTACATGGCAAACGACCCCAATACCGATAAACGTATTCCCACCCAGTTTGCTCCGCGCAGCGAAATGAAACGATTGTTACAGGTGGTGCGCAACCGCGATCGGGTCTGGCAAACAACGCCAATTATTGAAAACAGGTTGAAAGCGTTCACTTATTTTGCTTTTACCAGCGGCCGCTTGTTTGGCAAAACCCTGAAAACATCGGCACTGAGTGCTATGGAGTTTGCGCTGATGCCGAAGGCCAGCAACCTGTTCCTGGGTTTTGCAAAGTTAATGAATAGCCGTCTTTTCAAGGGCAATATGCACTTTCAGGCACTTGGAACCAATTTCCGGGTGTGGTCCGACGGCATTGTTAGCCCACTTTATGAAGAACTGGAATCGGGGTGTAAGTTAATCGCCAAGGAATACGACGACGTTGAAGGCCGGCTTGCGCTATTGAATGATCCTGCGTTTATTGAAGAGTTCAGGGCCGATTGGGCACGGGGTAGGAGTGGGCGAAACCTGGCGCACTTGAAAACCAGGTTGGGTATGCCCGACAGCCTTGTTGTAAGAGAATTTAGTCTCCTGGTATTTGATGGCGCGCCGGTTTCCGAGTGGGACGGCGAGACTTTCCAGCAGGTCTTAGATCGTCTGGAGCAGGTTCAGGGCGGGATGGAATCCCAGGTTCGCAGCGACGCTGAGAAGGAAGCCTTTGCCAAGTTCCCCAATCCTATTGTCGATGACGCCAACTTCATGCTGCATATGTTGCGTGAGTACGACAAGAATTTCCGCTATTGGGTGGATATTGGCAACGTGGGGAACAAGGCTACTCTTGGCTTGCTGCTGCATGAGTCCACGTTACCGGGTTTCAATGACTCTGGTGCCCATATTACAAACATGGCATTTTTTGATGCAAACTTAAGTGCCCTGAAGCTGGCACAGGCTGAATCTTTGGCAACGGTGAGCCGCGTGGTGCAGCGCTTGACCAGCGAGCCAGCGCAGTTTTTTGGCCTTGATGTAGGCACCCTGGATATCGGCGCGCAGGCCGACATTACCATGATCAACCCGGATGCTTTGGCACCGTATGAAAGCGACCCAAACAGGCAACTGGTATACCGGGATCTGTTTGAACATAAGCAAATGGTAAACCGTTCAGATGGGGTGGTTTCGCGTGTATTGATCAGCGGTGAAACGGTCTGGTGCGACAATGACTTCACCGCATCGCTGGGTAGCAAAACCCTCGGGAGAGCACTGCGGGCTGCATAACCCGCAGAGTTTCTAGTTCTTTTTGTAGAGCGCCCGCGGTCTGATAAGGCGGCTGTCATTGGAAAACTCCAGGAAGTGGGCGATATAACCATACACTCTCGCCATTGAAAACATGGCCGTGAAATATTGGCTGGGGATGCCGAGATTGTGAAAGACCGCGCCCTTGTAGAACTCTACATTGGCCCATATTTCCTTGCCCTTGGCGGCAAATGCGGTTTGGCAGGCTTCTTCAACGGCCACTAAGGTGGCCAGCAGTGCTTTGCTTTGCTCATCCTGACAGAGCTCTACTGCCATGGGTTTCAAGATACGGGCCCGCGGATCCACGGTTCGATATTCCCGGTGTCCCATACCCATAATTTTTTCATTGTTGGTCAGGGAGCGTCGCACGTACTCCTCCGCATTCTCTGCGCCGCCGATAGCGACGGCCATTTCCAGAGCGGCCTGATCTGCTCCGCCGTGCAATTTGCCAAAAAGTGTGCCTATTGAGGCTGAGATGGAAGACTGAATCGGAGCCAGTGTGCTGGCACAGACTCTTCCAGCAAAGGTGCCGGCATTAAAACTGTGCTCCATCTGCAGAATCTGAGCGGCGTTCAACATTCGCACTTGATCGCCAGAGGGTGTTTTTCCGTGAAACATTTGCAGGAAATTTTCGTGAAAACTCAGTGTTGGGTTACTGGCCACGAGGTCTTCCGAGCGGCTCAACCGATAGTGGCCTGCAATAAGAGCGGGGATTTTTGCAGCCAAAATTAGGCCGTGCTCGGCGTCTTTGCTCGGCAGTTCGCCGGTGCTGGTCTTGGGGAGGCTTATCAGTGGCAATACCCCCTGAAGCATCAACATGGGGTGCAAATCTCGCGGTACCTGCGCCAGCAAGGCCAACTCCGGTGTTTCTAACTGGCTGTGCCGGGACATGAATGCAGTCAACTTACTCTCTTGCTCCGCCGTGGGCCAACTGCCAAATAAAACCAGCCAGACTACCTGGTTAAAAGGCTTGTCGACCAGCGCGTTGATGTCGATACCGCGATAACTCAAAATACCTGCGTCGCCGCGTACGTCTGAGATAGCCGTTTCTCCTACAACTACGCCCGCCAGGTCAGTTGAAAATATAGCTCGCTCTGCACTCATGCTGCTCTCCAATTCGTGATTATTAAAGCAGTATACGAAGCGCAATAAAATTAGTAGAGTTAATTCTACTTATATGAATATAAGGAATGCTGATAGTGAGATTGGAGAATAGCGAATTACGTGCCTTTCGGGCGGTCATAGAAGAGAGTGGTTTCAAACGGGCTGCCGAAGCGCTGCACATCAGTCAGTCGGCGGTTAGTCAGGCGGTGGCTAACCTTGAGGCAAAGTTGGATACGGCGCTTATACAACGCGGTAAAGCGATGAAACTGACAGATACCGGAAAACGTCTGTTTGACCATGCGGTGGAGGTCTTGCGGGACGAGCAGCAAACCCTGGAAGATATCGCGCAGTTAAAGCAGGGCAAGACAGAAACCTTGAATATTGCTATGGATGCCTCTATTAACCGTTTTTATGGTCGGGAGCTAATAAGCGCCTATTATCAAGATAATCCCCACTGCAGGATGAAAGTGGCTGAGATGCCCAGTAGGAATATTATTTATGCGGTACTGGCGGGCAGTGTAGAGCTCGGCATGGGGCCATTTCAAAAACATATGCCCGCTTTCGAGACGGTACCTTTGTACGAGGATTCGAGGCATCTGGTTGTGAGCCGCCAGCACCCCCAATATACCGCTATACTTAAAGGGGATGCGCGGGCGATGCAAGGCACGCCGCTAATTGCATCTGCTCTGGATAACCCGGATATGCGCCCCTCTATAGCCCGGCTGCGCGATCAGTTCAGTACGGTATGGGAAATCAGCAATCTTGAACTGCGCATTCATATGGTTGAACAGGGCATGGGCGTGACGTTTATCGATCGAAAGCTTCTTCAGGAGCATCCTCAATGCCGGGAGTTTGAGATTATGGACGATGTGTCTTTCGGTCGCATCGATCGACAGGTCGGTCTTTATTTCCGCTCGGGGAAAGCGCTCAGTGAGGGTGGTAGAAACTTCGTTTCTCTATGCCAAAGGTATTGGGCGTTGTAAAGTGTGTCATTGTTTTTAAGGGCAAGAACAGCAGTATGGCAATCAAATTACGCCAGAGTAATCTGGACAAGTTACGAGAAAACGATTTCGATGTGCTGATTCTCGGCGGGGGTATTAACGGGGCGGTTGCGGCCGCTTCTCTGGCGGGTCGGGGGGTGCGCGTTGCGCTTATCGACAAGGGAGATTTTGCCAGCGGCGTGAGTTCCAGCTCCTCTAACCTGGCCTGGGGCGGTATCAAGTATCTTGAGAGCCATGAATACCTACTGGTTAACAAACTGTGTAAATCGCGAAACCGGCTGATGCGAAATTATCCCTCCACGGTGAAAGAAATCCGTTTTTTTACAACTATCGCCCGCGGTTTCAGGTTCTGGCCTTCTTTTATTTTTCTGGGCACTATTTTGTACTGGTTGATGGGTCGCTTTGCAACGCAGCCCCCTCGCTATGTCAGCGCCAGGGCGCTGGAGCGCAATGAGCCCGTAATCAATACCAGCGATGCAGCCGGGGGTTTCGAATATTCCGATTGTTACCTGTACGACAATGATGCCCGGTTTGTGTTTAATTTCATTCGGCGCAGCCTTAGTTACGGCTGTATCGCGGCTAATTATGTTGAGTCGATCCGGTGTACGCGTACCGATGATCAGTGGCTTACCAGCGCAAGGGACAATGTAACTGGAGAGGTTTTTGAGATTCGATCGAAGGCGATAATCAATGCCTGTGGTCCGTTTGTTGATCAGCAAAACGATTTAAACGCTCAAGAGACAGAACATCATCACCTTTTTTCCAAGGGTGTGCACTTAATCGTCGACCAGATAACAGACAATCGGCGGGTGCTGACCTTTTTTGCCAGTGACGGCAGGTTGTTTTTCCTCATCCCCATGGGTCCAAAAACCTGCATAGGAACGACAGACACCCAGGTGGACACGCCGTCCGTGGAAGTAAGCGATGAGGATCGCGAGTTCATTCTGAAAAATGCCAATGCCCTGCTGGATTTGGAAAAGCCTTTGGAGAAGGCAGATATCATTGCCGAGCGAGTGGGTGTACGCCCCCTCGCGATAAAGGGTTACGGTGGAAAAGCCGATTGGGTGCAGCTGTCCCGCAAACATGAGATAGAGGTGAATGAGTCGCAGCAGTATCTAAGTATCTTTGGTGGAAAATTGACGGATTGCCTGAATGTCGGTGACGAAGTTGCCGAATGGATCTCTCGTTTGGGTATTTTGGTGCCGCAACCGGGCAATAAATGGTACGGGGAGCCCGGTGCTGATTTGCGCCGGGAATTTATGCTGCAGGCGCAATTAATGAATTTGGACGCGCTCACTGATCCGAGCTCGTCGGAGCCTTTGTCTGAGCGTTTTTGGCGCCGCTACGGTGAAACAGCATTGGGGTTGTTGGAGCGAATTCGTGAGGACGAAAGTCAGGCTGACTTGCTCATCGAAAATGCCGAGTACACCCGCTGTGAGATCGAATTGGCGGCGCGCCGCGAAATGGTGGTCAAGCTGGAAGACTTTATGCGTCGCCGATCGAAGATTGAACTGGTGGTGCGCAATGAAAGCATTATCGCTGCGCCGGGACTGCGAGAAGCCTGCGAAATTTTGTTTGGCCCTAATGCCCAGATGC
>JBALVT010000092.1:0-15734 GCA_036961345.1 Halioglobus sp. | reverse complement strand
ATCAATTGGTTGTGTTTTCTGACCGTCCCATCGGCGGGCGTTGGGCTCGATTAACTCTTCGCGCAATTTTATTGCGTGATTAAGAACGTCATCCTCTGGAATTTGCATCTACAATTTCGCCCACTCTTGAAAGGCGGTTATGCCTTTGCTGTCAGCGGTGTAATATTTGACGTTCCGCTTTGTTCTGCGTCACCAATATCCAACAACAAACCGGGTTTGCCCTTACACGCGGCGATCAACAGGTTTTTATTTTTGGATAGAAGCAAACCAATGTCTTCGGCGTCTTGATCGCTGATGCCATTGGCCTTGCTGAGAAGAAATGCGCTGAAGCCTTCAGCCAGTTCCAGCATTTTGTCATAGTCGTCGGCGTCTTTTTTATTTTCAAACATGGTGTCGTCTCTGTCGCACTTCCACATTGCTACAACTGGCATGTGTTACCTCATGGTGGTCGTTAGTTTTTATTACTGTATATATAAACAGTGATGTTCACAAGTATTTTTTGGCGAGTTTGTTCTCGATGATAAGCACCTTACTTGAGGGCAGCATTGAAAATATCTGAACTTACCGCCCGTGAATGCTTCCATACGCGCGGAGCTGTTGCGTTTAACGAAACGTTTAGAGCAGGCCGATTGGGAGGAAATATCGGCCTGCAGTTACTCACGTTTCTCTTATGCTCAGCCGCGAATCAGCCTGCCGGGGCGAGCGCCTGTATCGGTATCGTTTTCGCGGGTTTTAACGCCTGCTACAAACGTGTTCAGATATCCTTGCGCCGGTTGTAAGATCCGGCTACCGCCTGCGGGTAGATCATTGTGTACCGCCAGTTTGCCCAGCGCCAGACGATTAAGGTCCAAAACATTAATATCCGCGCGTTTGCCCACCGCGAGTGTGCCGCGATCATGCATGCCAAAAAGTTCAGCGTTGGCGCTGGTTTGTTTTCTAACAATGAGCTCTATCGGGAGTTTGGGTCCGCGGGTGCGGTCCCTGACCCAGTGGGTGAGTTGGTAGGTTGGGGCAACGGCATCAAAAATCAGGTTCACGTGCGCGCCTGCATCGCTCAGACCGATCACAGTGTCTTCGTGGGTGAGCATTTCATGAATAACATCAAAGTTACCGTCGATAAAATTTGCGCCCAGTAAGATGGCAAAGCTATTACCGTTGTCCTGGAGCAAGAAATCATACATATATTCGTTGATTTCTCTGCCAGCCAGGGCCGCCATAGAGCCGAGATTCTGATCAGCTTCTGGCTCGTAGTTGATCGGCATTTCAATTGGAAACATCATGCCTGCCGTCATTCCAAGCAATTGGTACAATGCCGCCATCGTGCCGGGCTGATCAGGTTCGATGTCTTCATCTTGCAAAATTGCGGCTTTGACTTCCGGCTTACGCAATTGGCTCATCAGGGCATCGTGGGGTAAGTCGGCATACTGCAGGTAGGTCTTGCGACGCATAAACATGTGGTAGGACTTGATGCTGGTCACAAATCCAATAGGTCGGGTCGCGACCTGGGGGCGCATAATCAATCCGGATGCATTAGCCTTTTCAACTATGGCCATACAGTTGCGCCACTGGTCCGGGCGGTCGCCATTTTGTGCCAATGTGAATGTGCATTTTCGTCCGCTGGCGCGAGCTATTTCCGCAAACAACTCAACTTCCTGCTCGGTTGTGTATTTTTCCGGCCCGGCTAGTTCTCCAACGACACCGGCGGGCACGGCCTGAAACACGCCCTTATTGGCGCTCTTCATTGCGGCCGCAATTGCCATAAGCTCGGCTTTCTCAGCAAATGTTCCGGGGATCGGTTCTCCCAAAATAGAGCGATGGCCGATGGTTCTCGAGGTGGAGAACCCGAGCGCGCCTGCCAGCAAACCCTTTTCAACAATGTCAGCCATCTCTGCCAAGTCATCGGCGGTGGCATCTTCGTGGGTTAGGGCCCTGGCGCCCATTACGTAACTTCTCACTGCGCTGTGGGGGATTTGTGTACCAATATCCATTGAATATTTACGGCCTGCAATGTAATCCAGGTATTCCGGAAAAGTCTCCCACGCGCCCCATTCAATGCCTTCATAAAGTGCCGTGCCGGGGATATCTTCAACGCCCTCCATAAGCTCTATGAGCCCTTGTTCGCCCCCGGGGCGCGCGGGTGCAAAACCTACGCCACAATTGCCCATGACCACGGAGGTCACGCCGTGACTGGCTGAGGGGTCCAGTGTGTCGTCCCAGCTTATCTGCCCATCAAAGTGGGTGTGCACGTCCACCCAGCCAGGCGTAGCATAGGCGCCGCCGGCATTTACGGTTTCCTTGGCGGAGCCAGATACCTTGCCAATGTCAGTAATCAAGCCGTCGGCGATACCGATATCACCGCTAAATGGAGCACTTCCGGTGCCGTCGACGATCAGGGCATCTTTTATCAAAACATCCAACATGTGTTTCTCCTTACTGCGGGTTCAGTGGTGGCAATCCGCGCTCTGCCCGCTCACGGTCCATTCGCTTGGTGTCGCTCTCCATGGGCGCGCCGAGTTCCGATTCATCCACGGTGCCAGCTATATGCCGCTCTGCCAGTTTGGAGTTGTACATGATACTTTTTTCGGGGGTTACGGCCAGTATGGTACGCAGGGGGGAATCCAGGAAATTGTAGAAAAACTCCTCACCGTCCGGGTTTCCCGGGTTTATCTTTTTCGACAATGCGCGATAGAACCAGTCTTTGGTTTTTTCATCGTCGAAGAATTCGCCACGGCCTTTTATGGTGATGGCACCGCCTGGCAGGTCATCGGAGGCGTTGTCGGGGTAGCCTTTGCTGCTCACGTTTACAGATACCCTGTTATCCCGGCGGATGGCTGCACCTCGGTGGCGATGTGCGGCAAATGTGAGCCAAAGTTTTCCTTCCGCCCAGAGGAACGCATGCGTTACACCTACGGGCCAACCGTCTTTGGTCGACCACATCAGCACGCACTCGTAGGAATTGTCCAGCAAAGTGTCTGCTTCGTCCTGGGTAAATTGATAAATGGAAACGACTTCATGATCGGTGGTTTGTGCCATATCGAATACCTGTAAAAGTTATTGAGTTTATGTAGGTAGAGAAACATGACGGTGAAAGATAACTCCAAATAGAACTAACAGTCAACACTGACGGTTTTATTGGTGTGATGACCGGCCATTCCCCCGTATGGGTCAATAGAAAAAAAACAGTATAGATTGCTTTTGTTTTATTTAGAGTGCAGTCTAATACGCTGCATGCATGCCAATCTCCCCTGTGAGTTGATAGTTTAGAGGGTTATAACCCTTGGTATAGCTGCGAAATTCTAATAAGTAAAATTGCAAAAAGAGGGAAATTCGACATGACCCAGCCTTTTCCGGAGAACATGTTTCTCACAGGATCAACTGCCCCGTCCGGGGTAGAGTGTGATGCGCCTGATTTGATCATAGAGGGTGAGCTGCCCGCGGATCTGCAAGGGGTGTACTTCCGCAACGGCCCGGATCCTGTGCACCCGCCCATAGACGGGCAGGAATACCACTGGTTTCATGGCGATGGCATGATCCAGCGTTTTGAGTTCAAAGACGGGCGAGTCTCCTGGAAAAATCGTTGGGTCCACACAGAGAAATATGACTTGGAGCGCGCTGCGGGGAAATCGCTGTTTGGCGTACTGGGCAATCCGATGAATGCCGACCCTTCAGTTGCCGACCAACATTACAACACAGCTAATACACATGTGGTTTACCACGGCAATCGGCTTATGGCATTGATGGAAGGTACCATCGCTGTTGAACTCGATGCGCAGACACTGGCGACCGTTGGCAACTTCGATTACGACGGAAAAATTTCCGGACCTATCACCGCGCATCCTAAATTCGACCACAGTACCGGCGAAATGGTGTTCTTTGGCAATCAGGCCAAGGGCCCCTTCAGTGAATACGTGCGGATGAACGTCGCGGACCGCCATGGCAACCTGATCAAGGATGAGATGATCCAGGCCCCATTTCCCTCCTTCGTGCATGATTTTTTTGTGACTGAAAACTATGTGGTTTTCCCAATTTTCCCGTTGGCCTTTGATATGGAACGAGCCATCAATGGTGGTGTGCCTATGGCCTGGGAGCCGGAACGCGGAACGCACTTTGGCGTTATGCCGCGCAATGGTACAGCGGCCGATGTTAAGTGGCACAGTATGGAGGCCAGATGGAGCTTCCATATGATGAATGCCTGGGAGGAGGGGGATAATATCAAGGTCGATATCTGTGCCTCGAATGCCTCCCAGTTTGCCCCCAAGTTAGATGGCAGTATGGCTACCGTTGAAGAGGGTGTAGTGCCTACTCTTAGGCGCTGGAGTATCAATGTGGGCGGGACAAGCAACACGGTAAGCGAGGAAATGTTGGACGATATGCCCTGTGAGTTTCCACGCACCGATGATCGCTTTATGACGATTCCCTATCGCCATGGATTTGCCGTTGGTGGGCACAGTGGTGAGCTCTCTTTCAATCGTTTGCTGCACTTCGATACGCACTTGGGCACACGTAAAGAGTGGGGTGATGATAAGTACTTATTAGGTGAGCCGGTATTCGCGCCACGTGCGGCGGATGCTCCTGAAGCGGATGGCTATTTGCTCGTGCTTGCCTATGACCAAAGCACGCAACTCAGCGAAATGATGATCTTCGATGCGGCTGATATTGAACCAGGACCGGTCGCGAAGGCCAGATTACCCCTGAGAATACCTGCTGGTTTCCACGGCACCTGGGTGGGTGCCTGAATGCGAATAGCAATATGGAAGCTGTGAATTCGTTCTGCTAGTCCCAATAAAAACAATCGTCGTAGCCTGGTGCCTCTAGTTAGAGTGCGATCAACGTTGCGATATAGAGGGTGAGATGAAAAAATTTACTGCGTTAACAGTTCTCGGTACGGCTTTTTTTGGTATTGGAGCCCAGGCTCCATCCGCATTCTCACAAGATAAAATAGTTGAGCTTGAGGAAGTTATTGTTACCGCCAACCGCCGTGAGCAAAACCTGCAGGATGTGGCTATTTCTGTGGCCGCATTTACCGACGAGTTCTTTAAAAATAGTGGTACCAGCTCTTTACAGCAGCTGGATGAATATACCCCTAGCCTGAAAATCACACCGGTTACTGACAGTCGTTCTACCTCTATCCGCATTCGCGGCATTGGGTCGATAGGCAGTAATGCGGGAATTGATCCCAGTGTTGGCGTTTTTATCGACGGTGTATACCAGGGCAGAGCGGGGATGAGCATCGGCGACTTGATGGACATTCAGCGCGTGGAAGTATTGCGCGGGCCACAGGGTACGTTATTTGGTAAAAACACAGCAGCCGGCGCGCTTAATATAGTCTCAAAAGCGCCTCAGGAGGTCTTTGGCGGTAGCATAGAAGCGGTGGCGGGAAATTACGGCACACAGGAACTGCGGGGCATGATCAATGTGCCTTTGGGAGACAACACCGGTCACGCTACCCGGCTATCGGGCTACTATGTGACCAATGATGGGTTCGACAGAAACACCTTCACAGGCGAAAAAATTAACGATACCAATCGAAAAGGTGTGCGCTCCCGCACGCTGTTCGATCTGCAGGATTACGGTGATTTAACGTTTAGTCTGGATTACGCTCAGAATGATGGTGACTGCTGTGCCCCGGATATTATCGACTATGAGGGCGACGGCTCGGCGCAAGGTTTACCATTTAGTCTGCTGGCAGCGGAAACCGGCATTCCGTTGCCGGAGGCCGATCCCTATGATCGGAAAATTCATTTGGACGAGTCTTTTGCCAACGATGTGAACGTGGGCGGAATCAGTGCTGAATGGAACAATGAACTGTCAAACGGCATTGTACTAACCTGGATCAACGCCTGGCGGCAATACGAATCGGACAGTACTCTTGATGGCGACTTCTCTCATTATGAAGCTATTCACTACGTTACCGAGGTTGACCTTGATCAGTACTCCAGCGAATTTCGAATTGCTTCGCCGGATGATGATGTCTGGGACTATCAGGTAGGCGTCTACGCCTTTAATTCTACGATGAACACTGAAGGTGAAAACGGTTTTCTGCCGCTTACCGGCAGTTTGTTCGCGTTTGGTTTATTGTTTCCCGATGGTGCTGTCAATTTTGATAGTAATGAGCATGAAACCACGAGTTACGCACTGTTCGGCCAGACCAACTGGAACGTTACAGAGCAGTGGCGCCTAACACTGGGTGCGCGGCTCACCTATGAGGAGAAAAAGCGCAAGGGAAGTCAGATATCCAGGCCAGAACCGGCATTTCCTCTGGATGCACCGCCTATTGCTGGGCCCGACAGTACCATCGATGAAGATAGAAGCTCTTCAGATGTCTCGCCCTCTATCAGTTTGAGTTACTTCGCCCGTGACGGGCTGATGTTGTATACCAGCGCCAGCCAGGGGTTTAAATCCGGTGGCTTTAATCAGTTGCGCACGGCCGTAGGTGTGCCCGGCGAATTTGATGACGAGCGTTCACGTAACTACGAATTGGGCTGGAAAGGCACTTGGCTGGATCGTCGCTTGCAGGTGAATGGCACCTTGTTCTATGTTGACTATGATGATTTTCAGGCACAGGGTTTTGATGGCGCCAACATTACGGTTCGCAATGCCGGTTCTATGGAGAGTAAAGGTGTCGAACTCGACATTGTGTATGTGCCCAACGCCCTGATTACCACGGGTTTGGCGGTCGGTTACAACGATGCGACTTATTCCGATTTTGAAACCGGGGAGTGCACTGCCCAGCAGTTGTTTGCAGTGACTGGCGGCAGCGCTTTTGTTCTCGCTGAGTGTGTGCAGGATTTGACCGACAAGGACCTGGACAACGCACCCGAGTGGACAGCCAGCACTTATTTGCAACTGAATGATGAGTTTGGTAGCACTGACTTGAGTTGGTTTGCCCGTCTTGAATATAATTATGTCGGTGAGTTGTACATGGCGCAGGACCTGGATGAGGCACTGAAGCGTGATCCGGTCGATCTGGTCAATGCCCGGTTTGGACTGTCAGGCAAAGACAGTAAATGGCAGGTAACCTTGTGGGGTCGCAATTTGCTGGATGAGGAATACTTCGTTGTTGGCTTTGATGTACCGGTGATGGGTGGTTTTGCCGGCATTAACGCGCCATCGTTAACCTACGGGCTGACGCTCAACTACCAAACAGATTAAGCTTGCGACTTGCCGATCTGTTTTGAAATAATCTCTTCATTGCCAGGTAACAAACGCGCTCGCTCCAGCAGGTTTCCGTCCAGGTACTTGTTGTATACGCGAGCTGACCAGTCTGAATATTGGTTAAGCTTCATGGGCAGGTTGTGTGTTTTTGGATAGGTTTGCGCTTTAAGGCAGTTTGCACAGATGTCAGAAGGGTACTCGCGGTGTAGCGCTTTTTCGCGAACCTCCTGCCAGGGTTGGGCGTTCCATATTTGCTCACCGGTACTTTCCTTTAAATTACCTAGCGGAGTATCCGAGTCCGCCTTGAAGCAGCAGGGATAGACTCTACCGTTAAAGCTTGCATAGAGAGTTTTGTAAGGTTCCAGGCATGGGGTACCGCGATTTTTCTGAAATACCCGCTCGCTGGGGTCGGTGCTTGTAAGGTCGTCTTCGGGCTCTTTGGCGGAAGCGCGAATCTCTTCCTTCTTGGCCAATGACTTTGCGACAAATTTCAATTCCTTGATTTCATAGGAGTCGCTAGACAGCTCTTCTTTACCTTTGTGGCGTGCCTGCTGTGGATTGTCAGGATGTTGGTTCAGCATCTGCTCTGTTTGTTCATAGGGTTCACTGGCGAGAACCAGATCGAATTGTGCAGCAATTTCCTTGGCTTCGGCGACAATCTTCCCTTCTATTTCAGGGCGCATGATAGAACTATGAGTGTGTAGCTCGCGAATAGTATCGTAGGTCTGCAGGGGTTTGAGGTGAATAGCGTTGGCCCCGTGCTCACCCATAAGTTTTACAAACTCAGGCAGTTTTTCTATCTGATGATTAAAGGCCAGGCTGTTCACGTCGATGGACGGGTAGTGGGACTGGTGCTTCTTTTTGGTCGCTGCCAGGGTTTTTATCCCAGTGAGTACTCGTTGAAAATCGCCGCCAAGATACACGTTTTCGTATTCCTCCTGGGTGGCACCAGAAAAGCTGATGGTGATCCTGACCACATTGTTTTGCACCAGAAACTCGCACATATCCTCGGTTAGATGCATGCCGTGGGTGAAAAAATCTACCATCACTTCAAAGCGAGAAAGATACGAAATAAATTCTCTGAACTGGGGATGAATAGTGGGTTCGCCATAGCCGAACGCGTGTACGATTAAAGCGTGCTCAAGCACCGACTCCATAGGAGCGGCTGTCTCTTCGTAGGAAAGCAAACCCCGGTCGTTGTTTTTCAATATTTTGAAGCGATTGGGGTTCAGTGCCGAAAACGTTGGGCACATGGCGCATTGAAGATCGCAAATATTGCTGATTTCCAGAAATACCTCCAAAGGCCATTTTGGCAGGGCGCCACCTTCGGTGAATCCTAACAGTGAGTCTACCGTTGAACTCTTTTGCGCGTGATAAACAGGGCCGAGGTCAGGTTCAGCAGCCACGGGTGTATCCTGCTTTATGGGCAGTTCAGTTGTTTTGGCGGGAAACAGTCGGTTTTTCCAGCTCAGGAGGGACATTTCGATTCCTTGGCGATCTATCTGAGCCGCGAATTATAATGCATATCGAGCGTGGCATTGGGAAAACTTGGTATCGAAAGACTTACATTCTGATGTATTTCTGTTCGCCCATACCTATGAAATCATCAAAGGAAACCAGGTTTCCTGCTGGATTTACGATATGCCCTGTAAACCGGCCGGTTGGGCCGTGATATTTGAACGCGGCGATGCCGAGATTGAGGTGGTTGGGCACATCGGCCAGCGGCGTAAATGTTAACTGCACCAAGCCGTAGTTGTCCTTAATATGCCAGTCGGCGTCGACCCCATTAGGACGCTCTACTGTCACCGGGGGTAGGGGAATCATCCTGCCATCCTGCCAAAGACAGTTTTCGTTGTAGCGCTCCTTGTCCTGAATCTGGTTGTCAGTCAGGTTAAAGCCGATTAAGCCGCCGGGCTTGTCGAAGCCCAGAGCGGTTACCCAATCGTACTGCATCACGTAGGGGTAAAAGCCCTTGTGATCATCAACAATCGCGCAGCTGCTATTGACAGCAAACGGACTGATGTTTGAGGCAAAGGACACTTCCCCTTCAGCGGTCATAAGCGCTTTGTGAGAGTATAGAGGCCGATTGGGGGCGAAAGGCTGCACAATAACGCAGGGTTCAGTTGTGTGGAATATCGTCCACCTGGCGTTGAAGTTGGGCATGTTTTCAAAATTGACAGCACTGATGGCTATTTCGAAAAGGTTTTTGTCGAGATGGTTGTGAATGTCGATGCTAAAATCTTTACTGTGATAAAAGCAGCGGGAATCGTGCAAGCCGTTTGGTACCTGAAGCTTCCAATAAGGTACCTTGTGTTCGTACCGATACATACGCTGTTCGGTTTTACTGTAGGCCATGACAATCGCAATACCAACGGTCTTGGTGTTGTACACGGAAAGGCAAACAAACCAGTCGTCGTTGGACAATTGAAATGCCTGCCACTCTTTAAGCCGGAATGCGTTAAAACCACGGGGTAAACGCCTACCTAGTGGTTGCTCAAGTTCGAGCAGGTTGATATTGCGTATGGGCCCGTTGAAGGTGCCCATTGTGCACTGTCCGGCGGTGGCGATTTGTTCAGGTGGCCGACGTACCTCGCGACTATAAACTGCCATCTACCCGAACGACTACTTTTCCCTCTACCTTGCCCGCGGCTATATGTTGGATTGCCTTAAGCGCATCCGCGAACTCAAAAACCTGATTGTTGGAGGCTTTGAGTTCTTTCTTGCGCCAGTGACCAATCAGGTCGTTATGCGCTTCGAGTAACAGCTCGGGGGTGAAACCCACGGGCATTGCCCCAACTAAAGAGATGTTTTTGGGCAGTGTTTCGGGCAGGCTGATTTTGGGCCATTCACCACTGGCATATCCGATGACCACGAAACGGCCCTCAAAAGCGGTCGCTTTGAACGCGGAGCGGCCGGGCTTGCCGCCCACCGGATCGAAAATTACCGTTGCGCCTTTGCCTCCGGTTAATTCAAGGGCGGCTGCGGTGATGTCCTGGGATCGGTGGTCAATAACGGCATCTGCACCCAGACTTTGGCAAAACTTTGCTTTGTCAGGGCCGCCTGCAACGGCGATCACCCTCGCGCCCTTGGCTTTTGCTAATTGCACTGCGGCACAGCCAGAGCTGCCAGAAGCGCCGAGCACCAGAACCGTATCGTCGGCGGTAACCTTTGCACGTCGTACCAGGGCGATCCAGGCTGTCTGAAATGGAATAAAGAAGCCTGCTGCCTCTTCACCTGTCATTTCGTCTGGGATGGGAAATGCCGCCCGAGAGTGCATGAGGCATGCATCCGCCAAACCGCCTCGCTGCGCCTGAAAAAGGGTGGGGCCCAGGACCCGGGTGCCCAGTAAAGAGGCGTCGACGCCCTCGCCAATGGCGATGATCTTGCCGGCCGCTTCTTGTGAGGGAATGAAGGGCAGTGTGGGGGTGAGTGGGTAGTTGTCGGCACACATAAATACATCTGGAAGACCCAGGCCGGCGGCCTCCACCTTGACCTTGACTTGGCCTTTGCCTGGTTCAAAGTCAATTTCGTTCGTTTCAAGTGTTAACACCTCTGCTGGAGGGCCAAACTGGTGAACTTTCCATGCGCGCATAGGATTACCTGTTTATGGGTTTTTTCTGTCGACGGGGTCAGAGTGTAGCTGATTATCTACGATAAGGGTCGTTCATGAGCTTTGGGTGTTTTTAGCGCCGATGAGCGATTAATGGCTGATTGCTGATGCCGTTTTATGAATTATTTATGACAATTATGTGTCAAAGATAGCGCTATCGATAAGTATGCAGTTAGTATAATCAAAGACTTAGCGCAGTAATATTACAAAAATATTAACACCCTATGTTCTTTTGAGGTGCGTTACTCAAGTTTTTACGCAGATATATTGGAGCCTACCATGACAATAATAGCTAAAACTCTCGCGGTACTTTTACTGCCGGCTACCATCAGCCTGGCCCATGCAGATCCAAGTCAGAATTGTATCGTTGAAGGCACGGTTAAAAACAAAACGGCCGAGCAACACGGTACCAACGTCTATGTTGCGTTTCACAGTGCCAGTGACGGAGCAGGTCGCAATAGCTGCAATATGACCAAGGGAAGCAAGCTGGCGTTTAAAGAGCCGAAGAATGCCATGATTGAGAACGTACCGGCTGGGTCAGAGGTGCGTTATCACTATACTCAGGAGGGCGAGCAAGCGCCTCAGTGGCAGTTGATGAACGTGTCGTTTCAATAGCCGCAAGATCCAGGGTGCTTGTTTGACGCCAAAGATCGCGCCCAATGGCGGTGAGATCATCGGTGCAATCATTTGCCAGCCACTTTGCTAATACGTCGGCGACATTCGGAAAATGAATGTCTGGGATAAATTTTCTGGTTTCTAGCCAGGACCCCAGGGCTTCGTGACTCAAGGAACGTATTGTTTTTGCATAACCAAGCCGATCCAACGCTGTCGCGTTTGAAGATTGCTCCATATGACCGAGTAGTGGCTTAGTCAGAACCGGTTTCCCCCATTGAAGACATTCGCTTATCAATTCGAAGCCGCTATTGCATATGACGCCGCGGCACGCTCTTAGGTGGTATTTGAAGCCATCCGTATTGCTTTTAAAACAATCTACGTTGCCTACGCGCTTGATTGCCAGATTTCCGGCGTATAACTTGAATCGATGCTGGGGAAATTGCTGTAACCAGCTAAGCACCTCCTCCTGGTCTTCAAAGGGTAGATAAACCAAAATATAGTCGTCTTGCGTGTCATCGAACGTAGGTAGATCCAATATCGGTGGCATTACTTGTTCAGCATACGGATACCAGTGCAATCCGATCGGCGTGGCCACCGGCGCGAAGTGACTGAGTATTTGGCTTGTCAGCCAGGTTTCTCCGGAGAGCGGCGTAGTCGGCCCAAAAGCATATTGGTGGCCAATTCCTATCGCCCTTACACCAGCGGTTTGCGCGGCCCATGCGGTCACCGGTTCGAAGTCTGTAACCACCCAGTCATATTGTTCGATATTAAGTCGCGTAACGTCCAGTATGAACCTCGGTACATTGTTAGACAGCACTGTACTGAGAATGTCTACCTTTCCTCCTTCGGTTCGAAAGCTGAGCCCGCGGCGATGCATGAAGTTACCGAAAGGTTTCATGCCAAAGAGTTTGTCGCGGTCACGGCCTGAAAATAGCCAGGTAACGTCAACATCGAGATCTTTGAAGGCCCTGGCCATTGCTCGCGCACGGCTGATGTGTCCCTGGCCGGTTGCCTGTACGCCATAAAGTATCTTCAATTCATTGCGCTCCTGTTAGTGAGATAACAACGAGCGCTATAGTGCTTCCCATTATGGCGCCTGCCAGTGTGTCTCCCGGGTAGTGAACACCGAGCAATATCCTCGATACTGCGACCGCGCCTGCCCATAGGAAAAGAGCGAAAACCGGCCCGCCATAAGTGACGCTGAGGAGGGTCGCTAACAAAAATGCTCCGGAACTGTGCCCTGACGGGAAGCTGAATTGATCGGAAGGGGTAATCAAGCTGTGAAAATCCGGTTCGTAGTCTTGTGGCCTGCGCCTTTGTAGCGTGTTTTTAAGTATCACGTATACGATTCGCTCGCATAACCCGGAGAGGGCCAATACGACGCAAAACTGCATAACGTTTTCGACGCCAAGGCAATAAAGCAGAAAGGGTATGGCGAGATGTAGGAATCCATCACCGCTCCTGGAAACTGCTTTGGCGAGCGACGAAACTGTTGGACCTTGGAATGATCTGAACAACCATCCGAACAGTTGAACGTCGAAATACTGCAATCTTCTCAAAATATCCATGCACATCATTCTTACTGCAGTTGATGGCAGTGTTATGACGCTATGATGTAAGTTTTATGACAACGGTGAATCAGTGGCTCAGGTATTCTCGGGAGGAAAACCGGTAGCCCGTGCCTCTTACAGTCTGAATTAGATGGCTGTAGTCGAGCTCGCCCGCCTGCAGTGCGACCCTAAGCCGTCTAATATGCACATCGACTGTGCGCTCTTCCACATAGACGTTTGTTCCCCACACACGATCCAGGAGATTGCCGCGGGTAAACGCGCGCTCGGGGTGCGACATGAAAAATCGCAAGAGATTAAATTCAGTGGGCCCAAGTTTTATCGTATTTTCGCCGAGAAATACCCGTTGGCTTTGCTGGTCCAGTACCAGCTCGGCCATTTGCAGCCGTTGCGTCAACTCGCCGGCCGAGTTACGTTTTAATAGCGAATTAATACGGGCAACGAGTTCACGTGGTGCAAAGGGCTTGGTTACATAGTCGTCTGCGCCAACTTCAAGGCCCTGAACCACATTTTCCTCGGAGGTTTTTGCTGTCAGCATGATCACGGGTAGCTCTGCCGTATGTTCCTGCCTTTTTAATCTGTGCAGCAACTCTATACCGCTGCCACCGGGCAGCATCCAGTCGAGTAGTACGAGACTGGGGCTATGATCTATGATGAGCCGATGTGCATCTTCGATATTATCCGCTTCAAGTGATTTAAAGCCGGCTATATCCAAGACCATACGAAGCATTTCGCGTATGGACGATTCATCGTCAACTATGAGAATAGTCGCTTCTTTCATTGCCCCACCATTTTCTTCGTGAACGTATGGGAGCAATTAAATAACGTTATTGTTACATTTGAATGACAGCGAGGAAGGGTTTAGCTAGGTTGCGATATTGATAAGCTCCGAGCTCGCGCCGCCATCTTGGTCTGTGCGGTATCGATATTGCACCTCGCTACCATCGGCAGCACCCTTGAGTCGGGGGTCATCGGGCAGGCGAAATTCCATTTTTTTGTCGCGCCGAATGCGGCATCGAGACGATTCGCTGTATTTACTGACCGTGTGGAACTTCACCCGTACTTCTTCATCGCCATTGCCGCCAACGCGTTCGATTTTTCCCTCAAGTAGACAGTCGCGATTGGGCTCTGCCTGCGCAACCAGGGCAAAAGGGCACAGTAGTAGGGCGCAAAAAACATTTCGAATATTCAACATGATGAACATCTCCTATCGGCCAACGAAACACCCTATAAGATTAGTTAAGAAACAGGTTTTAACAAGATTGTAACAAATCCTTAATATTTTGCTGGGTTATCGTTATTGGGGGCAAGTGGGTGCCTTTTAGTATCTGTTCTCACTGAGAAACGCGAATTCACATCGCTGTAATATTTCTGTAAGAAGCCTTGAGTACACTATTTATTTTTAGCTGGTCAATCCATTGTCAAAGATAAGTTTGCTAATTATGAATTTTCGTCCCAGATACTTTTTGATTACATCACTTTTACTCTGTGGCCCAGTGAATGCTCTTTCCATGGCGCCTGAAGAGTTTCTGGCGTCGCGGCAGATGGCCTGTGTTTTGGCTGAGCAATCATTGGGCAATCTGAGCGAGGAAGAATACGGCTCTCGTACACACAATGTGCTAGATGGGTTTGAAGGCGAGGAGCGCTCGACCATCCTGGCCAAGGCCTTGGGCTATTATGACGGACTCATGTTTGATATTTCAGAAAATGATGTCCGCCAGATCAATCGCCGTCTTGAGCTATTCATAGGCAGCAGTGCTTGTCAGGGGTCATATCAAGACGTCGTTTTTCAACTATAGCCACATTGTCTTTCGACCCCGCTGTGCGTTCTTCATAATTCTGCAATACAACTTTCACTTAAGTGTCATATTCAATCGTTACGATGCAACCTCAAATATGGGTGTTGCAGCGGGTCTGCCTTGCGCTTCTCAAGTGATTCTCGACACCTTATTTCCTATTCTGTTATAAGGCGTTTTTAGTTCATGAAGAAATTTTCTATTTACTCTGGTGTGTTTCTTGCCTGTATATCTCATCAGGTTTTGGCTGCCAATCTTTACCTCTTGGCCTTTCTTGATGACGCGCCCCTGAAAGGGATAACTGTTTCCCTGGATGATCAGGAAGTAGGTGATACCGACGGTAGTGGTGGGGTCCAAGCGATACTTGAGCCAGGCTCGCATGTTGTGATACTTACGGGGAGAGATTTTGTCTACCCGATCGAGTTCTCCGCGACCCGTGACGAGGACGTAGAGATAAGCGTCACCTTCCAAGATCTCCTTGCGGCGGACCCTGTCGTACGCATCGAAAAATTTGGCCCCGATAGTGTGGCTGGACTCGGCTATCTCACGGGGCAAATTGCTAATGCGGCTGGCATGGCTTTGGAAGGGGTTAGAGTTGTTTTCACCGGGACTCAATATTCTGCTTTGACCGACGAAAATGGTATCTACTCGTTGCGGGTAGAGCGCGGTCTGTATGACCTGAAAGTCAGTTCATCTGACTATGATGAGATTAATGTTTCAGGCGTCCGCGTGATGGCCAACCTCGGCGTCACTGCAAGCTTTACGCTTTCAGATATGGATAAGCTGGAGATCTCCTCTGGAAATGTCATTGAAGAAGTTTTCGTCATGGGCGTGTTTAACCCGGTAGAGGACTCGTCAAGTATTGAACGTTACGCTACGTCAATTACCAGTGCGATTGATGTCGCTCAGTTGGAACGATTTGGTGACAGCGATGTTGCGGCTGCGTTGAACAGAGTGGCAGGTGTCGCCGTTACTGATAGTAAGTACGCG
>JBALVT010000091.1:0-15869 GCA_036961345.1 Halioglobus sp. | reverse complement strand
AGTATCGGCCGGCGCCTTGCATCTCGTTTAGGTGGACCGGATCCTCCTCTCGCAAGCGCTTAAAGTGACCCCAATGCAAATCACGCTCAAACAAACGTCCATCGATGACATTGATGTCCTCAATGGGAACTGCATAGGCATCTTCGATTACTGGAGGCGCATCTGGCCCCAAGAAAGGGCTAACCACCGCCTCGAGTGGATGCTCATAGACTTCAGTTGGTTCGCTCATGTTGCTACTCCGGTGGCGATTCTCTATGGAATAACGTTATCAGCAATTAGACGTTGTCGCCATAGGGAGGAGTGAAGCCCTGTTCAGCCCTAAAGAGGGTATCGGCAAGTAGTTTTTCAGACTAGCCACAGCACTTTTTGTATTTCTTGCCACTGCCACAGCTGCACGGCTCGTTGCGTGTTGGGGTTTTATCCACTTTAACCGTAGCGCCCTTGTTGAGCAGCGCGGTGAGTTCGGCAATCGACTCTTCGGCTTCTTCACTGCTATCGACACTAATCTGGGCATACAACTGCGCTTCATCCACCAGCGCCTGAACTTCCTGCTGACGCGCCTCACTGGTTACTACGAGAACAAGCGGGTATTTCTCGCTACCCCCACTGTTGCCCGCATTGGTCTGGTAAGTACCACCGGCGTGATCCTGACGTGAATCCTGACGGCCATTGAAGAAAAACTTGTCTGACATGCTGTGGTCCTTGTTGGGGATGGTTGGTGATATGGGTAACGAATTGTTAAAACGGCTGGCGCATGATGGGCTAGCTGTTGGAGAACTGCTGAGAAATTTGGTGCTCCTGGCACGTCCACCTTGCTTCAGAACTAGCGCTATGTCGCCGCCAATAATGAACTCACCAGTGAATTTAAACAACACGATGACTCACAACAGCCTAATGGCTGTTGTGACCCTGCGGGCTTCGCCGCTATGCGGCTCGGTTCAAATTGTCCCATCGGGACAATTTGTCGAACGGACACGTTTAATCGGCCGGACACAACAAATACAAAAAAGCCCCACCCGGAGGGTGAGGCTTTTTTGTATTTGGCGCGCCCGACACGATTCGAACGTGTGACCGCCTGGTTCGTAGCCAGGTACTCTATCCAGCTGAGCTACGGGCGCGTTGAGGGGCGGTACTATAGGGAGGAAGGTGTTTTAAGTCAAGAGCTTATGGGCGTGTAATATCCCTTGTGGTACGGGGGCCATCATCCGAGTGCATGAACAGGCGAATGGGCCAATTAGTCTCCTTGCCAACACGAATGACAAGGCCGTAATTGTCATTATCGTAGTCATCCAGCCATTCATATTCGTACTTGAAATCGAACAGTGGGCCGCGCTCTTCGGGCGCCTGCCCCACAACTATCACTTCTTCCATGGCATCCGGGTGGCTAATCGCGATTTTGGGGATACTGATGGTGAGTTTTTGTCCACCGGTGGCTTCATCTTTCTCTATTTTACGCATTTGGGCACCCACTGCCGAGCCCGTGTAACCCTCCACCATTTCCAACCAATCCGTCTCCGTCATTTGATTTTGCGTGAGGGAGAGAGCCGGCAGTAACAACGCCAACCCTGTCAATGCCCGAATATTGCCCTTTTTCATATTCCCCCCCAAAAGACGCCAAGAACTTATACTTATACCTGAGCATAGTCGATCTGCAGGCATTTCGCACAAAGCCGTGCTGGCAGGTTGGTATCTTGAGCATATAGGGTAATAATGATTAAACAGACTCTATACCGCGTGAGGACATCCCGATGATCAAGCAGACCATTCTTCCCGAGGTAATTGGCAATACCCCACTACTCTACCTTCGCAAGGTGTCCGAGCTCACAGGCTGCAACATTTACGGAAAGGCCGAGTTCATGAACCCCGGGGGCTCAATCAAAGACCGCACGGCGTTGGGCATTATTCGCGCTGCCGAACAGTCCGGTGACCTGAAACCCGGCGGTGTTATTGTCGAAGGCACCGCAGGCAATACCGGTATTGGGCTAACACTAATCGCCAACGCCCTGGGGTATTCCTCCGTTATAGTAATGCCGGCCAACGCCAGCAAGGAAAAGATCGATCAGCTGGAAATGCTCGGCGCTGAGTTGCTGCTAATGCCATCAGTGCCCTACTCCAATGCCAAACACTATATTCACATGGCCGAGACAGTGGCGGCCGGACGCGCCAGGGATGAGGCGAATGGCGCCGTATGGGCCAGGCAATTTGACAACCCCGCTAACCGGCAGGTGCATTATGAGACCACTGGGCGAGAAATCTGGGAGCAAACAGGCGGCAAGGTAGACGGTTTTGTTTGCGCAGTCGGCACGGGCGGAACACTCACCGGCGTAGCAGAGGCACTTCGGGAACAAAATCCGCAAGTAAAAATTGCCCTGGCCGACCCGATGGGGTCCGCGTTATTCAGCCACTTTAATAACGGCACGCTGGAAAGTGAAGGCGAATCCATTACCGAGGGCATTGGAGTTTCCTTTGTACCTGGCAATCTGCAAGGACTGGATCTGGATTTTTCCTACCAGGTAGATGACGATGAGGCACTGCCTTATATTTACGCCCTGCTTAAGGAGGAAGGTATATCTGTTGGAGGATCTTCGGGCATCAATATCGGCGGCGCGGTTGCATTGGCCAGAGAATTGGGACCAGGGCACAATATAGTCACCATATTGTGCGACTCGGGAAGCCGCTACCAGAGCAAGCTGTTTAATCCGGAATTTTTATGGAGCCGAAAACTGCCCTATCCCGATTGGGTTGCCAGCTAAAGCGCTGGCCAAACTTAACTACTCAGACATTTTATTGAACATGCGCAGCGCCATGGGTCTGGCGATAAGGCTCAACAATTTTTGCTTCACCCCACCCTTTGGCGTGTTTTGAGCCGAGGCAAAACGCTCCAGATTTAATTCCTTTCTAACGCCGACACTAACTGCGGCACTCAGCGCATCGAGGGGTATACCGGTAGAATCCGCTATTCTCACCATGCGCTGAAAATTGGCTGCTACCGCGGCGGCGTCCACCAGCACCTCAGCGCCGGCTTCTTGCAAAAGCTGTTGGCGGGCATGTGACAACGTTTCTTCATTTCTGCTGGCTACCGCTTCAGCAAACTTCATTAAAACAAGGCCATGGCGTATATCCCCGGCCAGCGCAGTTTCGTCGCCATTGACCATACGTAAATCAACGTCTGACTCGGTAATATCGGCACTCAAACTGAGCATCGAGGCATGTGAGCTAGTTCAGTAAAAACACTCGTTTATGGACGAGACCCTCCCCGCTACCAATTCCATCTGCATGCGGTTAAGCGAACGCCCGGGAATATCGCGAAACTGTGCCATACCGCGCGGAGACAAATATTGTTCGCGGCCAACAGCCATCCATTCGCGTACGGCATTGGGCACCAGTGAAAGCGCTCGCAAAACATTGGCGGTTTTTCCATTTTGCCAAAGGTCAGCTTCAGCACCGTTGGCCCCATTGACGGGCACCATCGCGACAAAACCGGTTCCAGCACTGGCCTGAGCAGGTCGGTAACCGCTCGGCTCGCCCGCTACTGGCTCCGGCAGGGACTCAAGCGGCAAACCCAATCCCCGGTTAAATTCGTCTATGCTAAGCACAGTCACGGCAATACCAACCAACTCGACATACTTCTCTTCGCTAAAGCCCTGGGCGGCATTCTGGGAAATGTATGTCTGGGTGATGCGCGACTGATCGGTGATGACGCGGTGCACAGCATCCGTTATTTGGGCGGGTAATGCCGTATCACTTCTATGCTCACCCTGAAGTGCGTAGGGCGACAGGGCTGTTTTTCGCTCGCGGCAGAAATCACAGGCCAGCGCATTGCGAACCTCAGCCGCTATCGCGATGCGCTGCGCCCCGGTGAACCAGGTGCCGGGCCTGGCAAGAGCTAGCCAGTAATCCCGATGAGCACCACGCAGCCCCTCCCGAATGGGATAAGTGCTGCCGTCGTATGAATGATGAGACATTAAAAAAAGGCTCTCGCGTAGACCAAGTTACGACTGACAATAACCCGATGCAGTGCAAACTTCAATTACCGGGCTATTCGCATTTATCAGCAGCACAGTATCCGTTACACTGCCATGCCGCACGAATACCACACCGGTATTGCTACACCCAGCCACGTGCCACCATCACGAATCACACACTTGGAGCAAACCATGCGAATAGGACTTTTTGCAGGCGCCACAGCCGCTACCGGCAGCAGCCTGAACGAGATAGTCGATTTTTCCAAACAAGCCGAAAAGATGGGTTTTGACAGCATCTGGTTGGCCAACATTTTTGGTCTGGACGCGATTGGCACGCTGGCCATCTGCGGTTGGGAAACCGAGCGCATCGAATTTGGAACGGCGGTTACACCCACCTATCCGCGCCACCCCACCGCTCTGGCACAACAGGCCATCACAACTAACGTTGCCTGCGGCGGGCGATTTGCACTGGGCATAGGTCTGTCTCACAAAATGGTCATTGAAGACATGCTGGGAATGTCATACGCCAAGCCCGGTTCTCACATGAAAGAATACCTGCAAATACTTGCACCCCTACTAAGAGGCGAAGCGGCAGATTTTCAGGGCGAGGAATACAGCAGCAAAGTCGCCCTGGACATACCCGATGCCAGCGACGTGCCATTGCTTGTTGCTGCGCTCGGCCCGAAAATGCTGGAGATTGCCGGCACCTTTGCCGATGGCACAACCACCTGGGTGACAGGTCCCAAGACGCTGGAAAGCCATATTATCCCGGTAATAGGCAAAGCGGCCGAGGCCGCGGGTAAAGCAGCGCCACGAATTGTCGCCGGCTTGCCCATTGCAGTAACCAATGACGTCGCTGGGGCCAAAGAGCAGATTGCCAAAGACCTCTATATCTACGGCGTTCTACCTTCCTATAGGGCGATGCTCGACCGCGAGGGTGCCGCAGGTCCCGAAGACATCGCCCTGGTCGGGGATGAGGCCACAGTAAGAGCGGGTATCGCCAGACTTCGCGATGTCGGCGTCACCGACTTTAACGCTGCAATTGTGCCAACAGGTGAGGGCGTTGCCGAGACTACCCTGGCACTACTTGCCGATGAACTCGGCAAATAGCGCCACTTAAACCGAAACTCTCCCACTGCGCCCCGGGGAATTGACGGGGCGCCCTGCAAGCGATTTATTATGACTGTTAAACTCTCTGTTCTCGATCAGTCGCTGGCGCGATCAGCTGACGAAGCGCCAATCGCTCTGCGCGAAACCATTGCAATGGCCGGGTGGTGTGAACAACTCGGTTACGAGCGATTCTGGGTCTCGGAACATCATGCCTTTCCCTCGGTGGCAGGCAGTGCACCTGAAGTTCTTCTTGCTGCGCTGGGCGCGGCGACCGAGAGCATTCGCCTGGGGTCGGGCGGCATTATGCTGCCCCATTACAGTCCCTACAAAATAGCAGAGGTATTTTCCCTACTGGCCAACCTCTATCCCGAACGCATTGACCTGGGCATAGGACGCGCGCCGGGGGCAGACATGTCCACTGCGGCGGCGCTAGCGAATGATGGACGGCCGAAGTTTGAACGCTTTCCAGAGCAAGTGGCGCAGCTGAGCGACTATCTTTGGAGTGCAAAAACAAGCCCGGTGGTAAGCCCCAAACCGCCGCCCGGCTTACCGATCTGGATGCTGGGATCAAGCCCCGACAGTGCAGTGCTGGCTGCGCAGCGCGGCCTACCTTACAACCTTGGTCTTTTCATCAACCCGCAGGCTGACCCGCGCCTAATCGGCCACTATAAACAGCACTTTCAAAGCGGGCCCACCCAGGACAAGCCCTATGCCATTTTAACAATGAGCGTATTTTGCGCAGACTCCCAAGAGCAAGCTCAGGCCCTGCTGTTAACTTATGACCTGAATCTATTTCGCTTTTTTACCGGTCAGTCCGAGGGCCGATCACTGACACCGCAAGAGGCGCAGCTATACCCAATAGGCGCTCAGGAAAAGGCCTTTATCGCCGGAAGAGAAAATAGCCGCGCCGCGGGCACCCCGGAACAGGTCTATCAAAAAATCAACGATCTGGCGGCGCTGCACGATGCCGACGAAGTCATGGCGGTTACCAACATGTATTACTTCGAGGACAGAAAACGATCGTTTGAGTTACTGGCAAACGCATTTGATCTAACGCCGCGTTAATCCTTCCCGGCATCGTTGC
This sequence comes from Halioglobus sp., assembly GCA_036961345.1. Lineage (GTDB taxonomy): Bacteria > Pseudomonadota > Gammaproteobacteria > Pseudomonadales > Halieaceae > JBALVT01. Next base: position 9,710 of record JBALVT010000091.1, on the reverse strand, counting down.
TGGCGGCACACACCGTCAACTTTATCCATGCCTGTATCCACGAAAAGCAAACTACGGGATAATGCCATTTTTCTGCAAACCCTCTATGGATACACAAATTGTGAATAACCCAGTCGAAACCCAATTGCCGTATAGCGAAGTCGTTAAGGTGAGGTTCCGGGATATGGACGCTCAGGGGCACCTCTACTTCGCCAATTACATGGTTTATGCAGACGAAGTACTGGGCGCCTATATGGAAGAACTGGGCTTTGCCGCCTTGAATCCACACAAATCCCCCAGCCTGATATTTACCGTCGATATACGCTGCGAATATTTGAGTGAGATCAGTGGTAACGGCGAGGTCAGGGTTGCCGTGGGCTATAATCGCCTGGGCAACTCCAGTGCAGGTGCAGTATTTGAGCTTTACAATAATGCCACGGGGATACTACTGGCCAAAGGTGGGTTAACCCAGGTTTTTGTTGATCCCGAAACTCGCAAGTCCATGCCCATTCCCGCCTTCTTCAAAGCGGGCATTCTGGAACGGCAACCCGAACTCGGTGGTAGTTGATTTCATAGACCTTTTCGGCCCAATGATGCCAACATCGGTGACCAATGCATCTGCAGTGATGTCGACATCCGTTTGTCCATTAGCTCAAACCCCACCATTTGAATCGCTCTGGGTCGGGCCAAGCATATTTTCCGGGCGCACGATGGAGTCAAATTGCTCCTCGGTGACGAACCCCAAAGCGACGGCTTCCTCACGTAGTGTGGTGCCGTTTTTGTGCGCCGTTTTGGCGACGGTAGTCGCGTTGTCATAGCCGATAGTTGAATTGAGTGCGGTAACGAGCATGAGCGAGCGGTTCATCAGATCGGCGATATTGTCTTCGCGGGCCTCAATCCCCACCACGCATTTGCCGGTAAAGCTGACAGACATATCTGACAACAGCCGGATAGACTGCAGCAGGTTATAAATAATCACCGGTTTGAAGACGTTCAATTCGAAGTGACCCTGGCTACCCGCCATGGAGATGGTGGTGTTATTGCCCATGACCTGGGTGCAGACCATGGTCATTGCCTCACATTGCGTCGGATTGACCTTGCCCGGCATGATCGAGGAGCCCGGTTCGTTTTCCGGCAGGGCGATTTCTCCCAGGCCTGAACGTGGCCCCGACCCAAGCAGGCGAATATCATTGGCAATCTTGAACAAGCTCACGGCCGCGCTATTGAGAGCGCCATGGGCCTCAACCAGCGCATCTTTAGTTGCCAGGGCTTCGAATTTGTTAGGCGCAGTGACAAACGGCAGTTTCGTGAAAGTGGCGACTTCCTCAGCAAAGACTTCGGCGAAGCCGGTAATGGTGTTGAGCCCTGTCCCCACCGCCGTACCACCCTGGGCCAGTTCATACAGTGCGGGCAGGACCTGGGTGACACGGCGGATGGTATTGTCGAGCATGGCCGTATAACCGGAAAACTCCTGGCCCAGTGTCAGCGGCGTCGCATCCTGTAAATGGGTGCGTCCGATTTTGATGATGTGTTTGAATGCCTCCGCTTTATCATTGAGCGCATTGCGCAGCGTCTGCAGTGCCGGGAGCAGTGCGTGATTCATTTCTTCGGCCGCGGCTATGTGCATGGCGGTGGGAAAAGTATCGTTGGAGGATTGCGAACGGTTGACGTGATCATTCGGGTGGATCGGATCTTTCGATCCCACCACCCCGCCGAGGATTTGAATCGCCCGGTTGGAAACCACTTCGTTGGTATTCATATTGGACTGAGTACCCGAGCCCGTTTGCCACACCGACAACGGAAAATGGTCATTCAACTTGCCCTCGGCGACCTCCTGTGCCGCCTGCACGATGGCCTCGGCAAATTTATCTTCAATATTGTCGAGACGCAGGTTGGCGATCGCGGCACTGCGCTTGACGATGCCCAGCGCACGAATCAAGGGTACTGGCAGGATTTCTGTGCCGATGGGGAAGTTGATCAACGAACGGGCGGTCTGGGCGCCAAAGAGTTTCTCTGACGGAACCTCCAGTGGTCCGAAGCTGTCGGTCTCGGTGCGCATTTTATTCATTAGGTAAGCTCCTTGCTGTGCTGCATGGGAGGGATTGATGGTCGGTAATCAGAGTCTCTAGAATGAGATTCTCCAGCCAATGCCAATAGCGGCCAGCTCGAAGATTCAATACTAACGCGAGCTCGTCTTTATGCGTACACTTCTAACGGCCTTTTTTGTCAGATATGACCAGCGTCATAGGCGGCTATTCCCTATGTGAGCGACGATTTTGGCGCCAGAGTGAATTGTCCGGTAGCGCGGGGATGAGGTCAGTGGTAAGTTGGGCCTATGCTGGGATTTATACTGCGAACAGTGATCACCGGGCTGGGCATCTGGCTTGCGGCCTACCTTGTGCCTGGCGTCAGCGCCACGTCCACCGGGGCCTTAATCTGGGCGGCGATAGCGCTCGGTCTCATCAACGCGTTCGTGCGGCCTGTGCTGGTTCTGCTCACGCTCCCTTTTACCATTGTGACCCTCGGCCTGTTTTTGCTGTTTCTCAACGCGGCCATGCTCAACCTGGCTGGCTGGTTTGTAGATGGATTCGAGGTGGTAGGTTTCTGGAGTGCAGTGTTCGGTGCCGTTGTGGTCAGCCTGGTTAGCGGACTGTGCTCCAACTTCATTGGCCCCAGGGGGCATTACGAGGTGTTGGTCGTCCGGCGCGACAGCTAGCTTCGCAAATTTAAAGCGGACAGTATGGGCAAGGGGGAAATCATCAGAGCATTAACCGCATTCCTACGCACAACCTTCCTATTAGCAACATTAATACTGACTGCGTGTGAGACAAAGCCGGAATTGGCCCACGGAACAATTTGGCGGCGGCGCCAACAGCGATTTCAGCGTAGGGTTTACCTCTGACGCGCTGGATAACCAGCGACTGTGGAACTTGCAGACCGGTGACTTAATTGTGCCTTTGAAGCACCAACAACGCTGGATTTAACGCGCAGTTGGGCGGGCATTGCAGCATTCATAATTTTTGCTCTCGCTTACATTCTGGTAATACTGGAAGAGAAGATACATCTTCGTAAGTCGAAGCCAGTTTTACTGGCGGCAGCACTTATATAGGTTTTTATAGCCTTGGAATACAACCAGCACGGTATACCGGACCTTGTGGCAGTGAGTATTCGCCACACGTTTTTCAGTGATCTACGATGGACACCAGTGATCGCACTTGGCTAGGCAGCTAGCATTTGGGTACACCTGCTGATTAATTGAGGGCTGTAAACATGAAACTAAAACTTTGCAATATCGAGGAAAGAGATCATGCTAAAAGCGCATGCATCCAGCGTTGCTGAGCCCTATATTGCTTTTATAACCCATAAAACCGGAAAGCGAGCGTAATTATGCATATATCGTGGAATACAACACGGTGAGCAGGACACTGAGAGCAGCTTTGCTATCGGCTTTAGTTTTTCCTGGATGCGGCCACCTTTTGCTAAAGAGCTATCTTAAAGCTGCTTTACTGGCTGGCACTGCCATTGCATGTCTCTACTTGTTACTTTCAAACATTGTAGAAGTAGCCGAGGGCATAAGCGTCAAAATTCAAACGGGTGAAATCCCTCTGGACGTAGCCCTGATAACGCAGGCCATATCGAAACAATTAGCCGGTAGCAGTACTCAGCAAATCAATGTTTCGACATTGCTTCTCCTCATCTGCTGGCTAGTGGGCATTGTCGACTCTTACCGAGTTGGCCGGTCACTGCAAGTGTGACCGTTTTGAAGTTACTGACACAAGAGGCTCAATGGTGATGAAACATGTCTACCAGGTATCGGGGATGCACTGCGCCAGCTGCCAGGGAAAGGTGGAAGCTGCTCTCGGTGCGATCGAAGCAGTGAACCAGGTCAACGCTAAACTTTCCGATGGAACCACCACTATCGAGATGAGTTCACACGTTCCGCTGGAAGACCTGCAACAGGCGCTGCTGAATGCAAACCTGAGCTACCGCATAGACCTGCCCGGAAAATTCACTGAGAGTCACCAGCATCAGGCATCCAACCCCGTGCTCAATGGGAATGGTATTTACTATTGCCCTATGCACTGCGAAGACGAAAAAACATACACGGAGCCGGGCAACTGTCCGGTGTGCGGGATGGATTTGGTGGCAAATGAGCCCGACGAGGGGGCGGAGCAGAAGGCCTACCGAGAACTGCTCACTAAAATGAAAGTGGCGGTGGGGTTCTCGCTACCTGTGTTCATCATTGCAATGGGTGAAATGATGCCGGGCAACCCCCTCCCCGGCCTGATGAAGCAGGGCTATTGGAACTGGCTACAGTTTGTACTCACCCTGCCTGTGGTGTTTTATGCCTGCAGGATGTTCTTTGAACGGGCCTGGCAATCCATTGTGACCATGAATCTCAACATGTTCACCCTGGTGGGCATCGGTACCGGCGTGGCTTTCGCGTTCAGTGTGGCTGGCCTACTATTCCCGGATATCTTCCCCGACGAATTTAGATCACACACTGGCGATGTGCACCTGTACTTTGAAGCGACCGCGGTGATACTAACTCTGGTGCTACTCGGCCAGTTGCTGGAAGCCAGAGCTCACAGCCAAACCAGCGGAGCCATCAAGGCGCTGTTAAGCCTCGCTCCCTCAGAAACTACCTTGGTAGACGATGGCAGCGATCGCGTGATCCCCATCCGCGAGGTAAAAACCGGTGATCTGCTAAGGGTGAAACCTGGTGAAAAAGTGCCAGTGGACGGCAAGCTCACTGAAGGGAGTAGCAGCGTAGATGAATCCATGATCACCGGCGAACCCATACCGGTTAGCAAAGCGATTGGGGACAGCGTCACTTCGGGCACCATCAACGGCTCGCAATCTTTCGTCATGCTGGCTGAAAAAGTCGGGGCTGATACCCTGCTATCGCACATTATCAAAATGGTGAACGACGCCAGTCGATCTCGTGCGCCAATTCAAAAACTGGCCGATAGCATCGCCAAATACTTTGTTCCCGCGGTAATTGCCATCGCCATTGTCACATTTATTGTCTGGGCTATTTTTGGCCCGCAGCCCGCCCTGGCGTACGGCTTCGTCAACGCTATCGCTGTATTGATTATTTCCTGTCCCTGCGCATTGGGCCTTGCCACGCCGATGTCTGTGATGGTGGGCGTCGGGAAAGGCGCCCAATCGGGAATATTGATAAAAAACGCCGAAGCCCTGGAAGCACTGCACAAGATCAACGTGCTGATCACCGACAAAACCGGCACCCTGACCGAAGGTAAACCCTCAGTGAATCTCGTTTATTCGCTGAAAGCGGGTGAAGAGAACAGCTTACTCGCGCAGGTGGCCTCTCTCAGCCAACACAGCGAACACCCCTTATCAGAAGCCATAGTGAAACACGCGAAAGAGAAAGACATCACGTTAACAACAGCTAAAGACTTTGATTCGATCACAGGCAAAGGCGTCAAAGGCCTGGTTGCCGATCAGCCGATCGCTATGGGAAACGAAAAACTGTTGGAGCAACTGGGTATCAGCATCGGTAGCGAACTGAAAGCTATGGTAGAGCAGCAACAAAAGCTGGGAAAAACCGTGTCCTATATCGCAGTAGGCACAGTTGTTAACGGATTTATCGCCATCTCCGACGCCATAAAATCCAGCAGTAGTGACGCCATAGCTGAACTAATGGCCCGGGGTATCGAAGTCATTATGATGACCGGCGACAATCACAATACCGCCGCGGCAGTAGCAGCCCAGCTCAACTTGAAAAACTTCAAGGCAGGATGCCTTCCCGAGGACAAACTCAACGAAGTGAAACGACTACATGCACAGGGCAAGATCGTTGCCATGACAGGTGATGGCATCAATGACTCCCCGGCCCTTGCGCAGGCGGATATCGGAATTGCCATGGGGACGGGTACAGATGTGGCGATGGAAAGCGCAGAGATTACCCTTGTTAACGGCGATCTGTCCGGCATTGTGAAAGCGATTGATTTGAGCCAGGCGGTGTTGACCAACATCAAACAGAACCTGTTTTTTGCGTTTGTCTATAACGCACTGGGAGTGCCGGTGGCCGCTGGAGTATTGTTCCCCACTTTTGGCATTTTGCTGTCGCCGATGATTGCAGCGGTGGCTATGAGTTTTAGTTCTGTTTCCGTTATCAGCAATTCTCTGCGCTTACGCAAACTCAAGTTATAGTAGTCGACTTAAAATACTCACAACTTAGCCTCACCTGATTGACAAAAGTGTTCAGGGTGCGGGCTTTTGCGCGACGTACCAGAGTCTCTAGTATGAGATTCTCCAGCAGCCAGACTGAATGGCGGTGGCGGCAGTCTGGGTAGGGTTCTCTACGACAGTCCAAGGCAGCATAAACCAGCCAATGCCAATAAGGGCCTGCTCGATAATTTAATACTAATGCGAACTCTTCTTTATGCGTACTTTTCTAACGGCCTTTTTGTGCCAGATATGACCAGCTTCATCGGCGGATACTCCCTATTTGAGAGACGATTTTGGCGCCTGAGTGAACTGCGCGACAGCTAGCTTCGCGAATTCAATGAAAGCTCACAGAAGGCGTGCGGCCCTGGATACATGAAATTCTCGATTAAAGGAGGAGTCCATACATTGTCCCACTTCCAGACAGTTGAGCTATATTAAGAAGTGACACAATACAGCACAAAGCCGGTATATCTGCTGTCTCGGAAGGCACGATTATGACTTGGCAGTTGCTGACGGAGTGCTTGTGATCGATTTGAATGATTTGGGAAACATCGGGGAGTTCGTCGGAGCTATTGGCGTTGTCGCGTCGCTAATCTATCTTGCAGTTCAGATACGGCAAAATACGGCACAGATGGCCCAGAACAGTGAGCAGCTGAATATGTCCGTGCTGGAATCAAATCTAGAGTCAGCCAACCGCATTCGTGAAATCTTCATTCTCAATCCTGATATCGCAAAGCTCTATATTGATGGCTTGAACCATTACTCGGAGCTTGACGCCGCATCGAGATTTCGGTTTGCGATGCTACTTCGCAATATATTTGGGGCGCTTCAAGCCGGACACGCTCGGCACTTGAGGTTTAAGTCTGACCCTACTGAATTTGAAAACAATATCCAAATGATGGATAACATGATGGCTAGTCCCGGCGTGCGAGAGTGGCTGGAGAGAAATCACTCTGACTGGCGCCCCGAGTTTGCCAAGCTAATCAGAGAGTGTCTCGCACGGGTTTCTGATCAAGTAGAAGGGCCAATTAGCGGGCCTTGATCTTATTCCATCGGCCGCCTATCAAACTTATATCCATCTGTCCGTCGTTGTCTAGTAACATCCCTACTTACAGCCCACCGTACATTGATGGCAAATAATTTAGCCAGCCCTACTACATTGGAAAAGTTATGACCAAACAAAAAAAAACAGGTCTTGTAAACCGATTTTTCAGAGCGGTGGCACTGATTATCGGATACCCCATCGCAGCGATATTGGTCATTGGCATGATCGGTTTGATTCTGCGCTACGTTCAAGTTGAATTACGTTCGCCACCCGTGTCCGAAGAACATTTGGCTTACAAACAGAATTATTTGCAAAGCGTTACGCCGGCGCCCAAATCAGCACCCAATGTCATAGTAATCTTTTTTGATGATTTGGGCTGGGGGGACTTATCCAGCTACGGCAGTAAAACCATTGATACACCGCACATCGATCAGGTCGCACATGAAGGTGTTTTGCTGACAGACTTTTATTCGGCTTCACCCGTTTGTACGCCATCGCGTGCGGCCTTATTGACCGGTCGCTATCCACCGCGTACACGCACCGACCGGCACGTTTATTTTCCCGATGATTCCCTTATTGGAAAATTACGTCGGATGGTGGGCTGGGCCAACGCTTTGCCAAAAGAAGAAATTACCTTTGCTGAAGTTTTGGGGCAAGCGGGCTATCGAACAGGCATGATTGGTAAATGGCATCTCGGCGACAGCGAAGGATATCGTCCCAACGATTTTGGTTTTGACAGCTGGTACGGGGTCTTGTTCAGCAATGACATGTTCCCTCTCAATATGTACCAGGACGAAACTGTGGTAATTCAAGATGAACGGATCGGATCTTTCTTTTCCAGCGAACGGGATGAGGCCGCGCCTCTGGAGGGCAAAGGTATTGATCAAACCGAGCTGACGCAATTATACACCAACCAGGCCATTTCATTTTTGGAGAAAAAAGGCGATAAACCATTCCTGCTCTATTTGTCTCATTCATTCCCTCATGTGCCGCATTATTCGTCTCAGGATCATACCAACACCTCTGACGGCGGTGTTTATGGTGATGTGGTTGAAGACCTTGACCGCAGTACCGGGCAAATAATGGCGGCCTTAAAGCGGTTGAATTTGGATGAAAACACCCTAGTGATGATCACCAGTGATAATGGCGCAGACTATAATGGTAGCCCCGGTGCTTTGCGCGGACGGAAGGGTGACATTTGGGAAGGGGGTCAACGTGTGCCGATGATCGTGCGCTGGCCCAATCAGATTACACCTGGCAGCGTCAGTGGTGAGATGGCAATGAACACAGATATATTCCCCACTTTGTTAGGATTAGCCGGTCAAAGTCTGCCAGGGGACCGCATCATTGATGGCAAAGACATCGCCTCCTTTCTAAGGGGAAAAACAAACTCTCCCCATGATTATGTCTATTATTTTCCGGTAATGGATAGCCTCCCGGGTGCCATACGGGATGATCGTTTCAAGCTTATGTGGAAAACCGGTGATGTGGGCCGAAACCGCTCCCATTTCTCTCGATTAGGAAGTGATGCCGAAAACCATGAGATCAGGAATCTGTTTCCAAAAGAGGCGGAGGTTCTGGAAAAACGCCTGGAGGATATGCGGGACGAGTTTAGTGAAACCCCGCGTGGCTGGCTTGGCATATAGGAGTCTGTTATAGCAAATTATTGAAGGCTGACCCTAATGGCCCTACTGGCAAGAGATGATATAGAAACGCAGGAAGTACTGGACTGGCGCGGTTTACATCTGCTGCATCTTTCGGTTCCACATGCTCCAAGAAAATCAGAATATTACTGGCAGGTTATCCTCTGCAAAGGCTGCACCCAAAGATGTGGGCCTGGGCGTGCGCAACGCCTGAACATCCCCGCGTTTGCCATGGAGGCAAAAGCACCTTTTCTGCAGGCCATCATCTCCAACGCCATCTGGTTTATAAACACACTAAGGCGCAAAACTCTCGGCGACATTGCTGGAGTATAAGGGACTTCCCAGTCACTATTACGCAGAAGCCGGAGCCAAATAACAGGGAATTATCAGGGAATACGTACAAACACGTCTACGTAAGGACAGGCGAAACTGTAGTTGACTCGGGTCGTGACAATATTGTCATACTTGGCAAAACAGATGACGACCCTGATTTGAAAGATTCACTGATGCTCGGACTATGGCGTTAAAAACTTTGGCGATGGCACATAAGAGCCAACGTGGAGATCGGTAAAAGGAGGGGTCCATACATTGTCCTAAATGCGGCCAGCAGCAACTGGCCGGATCGGGGCGCTATGAAACTTCGCTGAACCCCTTCTTTCACCTGAGTTTTAACCTTACTCTATACTCTCTAGAGCTAATGGTTGTGCCCTATGCCATGGCCATGCCCTATGCCAAGGCCGTGTCCTATGCCAAGGCCGTGCCCTATGCCACGGCCGTGTCCTATGCCATGACTGGGCCCTATGCCACGGCCGTGTCCTATGCCATGGCCGTGCCCTATGCCATGGCCG
>JBALVT010000090.1:0-16179 GCA_036961345.1 Halioglobus sp. | reverse complement strand
GTTTGTGACCCGCTATTGAAGAAATATTCAGAATTGCCCCCCTCCCTGCCGACTCTACCATTAAAGGCGCGCAAATTTTGGACAGCTCAAAAGCGGTGCTGACATTGAAACGAAAAGCCGCCTCGAATTCCTTCGCGGTCGTTTGCGCCACGGGTTTGGGTGGGAACCCACCCGCATTATTTACCAGTAAGTCAATTCGTCCAAATTCAGCCATCGCCCTGTCGGCCAGATTTTGCAGCTGGGCAAAGTCGAGTACGTCTGTGGGTACCACCAGGGCACGCCGGCCATAGGATTCAACATCCCTGGCAACATCGCGCAAGTCACTTTCAGTGCGAGCCCCAATCACCACGTCGGCGCCGGCCTGGGCAAACGTTCGCGCAATACCCGCGCCAATCCCCTTCCCTGCGCCTGTAATGATCACCACCTGCCCGGATAAAGCAAATTTTTCCAAAATTGACATCATTTTTCTCCTTTAAGAATTCACCAACACGCTACCATTTTAGTGAAGTGAAAGCCTGCTATGCTACCCCCTTAAAATAACGTTGAATTCCCTATAGGAAAGTTCGCCGTGGTAGATCTAAGAATGTGGGGTCGGGCGCTTAACAAAATGCCCAAATTAAGCCACCCGGAGTGGCAAACCCTGGATCCCATTGCAAAGTGGTTGATCGCCTGCCGCGCATCCGTCCTGTTCATGACTTTTACGGCCGCGGCGCTCGGGGGAATGATGGCCTGGCGCGACGGTTTGTTTCACTGGCAACCCTGGCTTGCCTCGACACTGGGTTTATTGTTCGCCCACGCTACCAATAATCTTCTGAACGACTACACGGATTCGCGCCGAGGCATCGACAAAAACAACTATTACCGAAATCAATATGGCGTCCATGTCCTGGAAGACGGGCTAATGAGCGAACCGCAGTTCTGGCGCTACGTGGCCGTAACTGCCGGTATCGCTTTGATCCTGGGCGCTTATCTGGTCTCAATGCGCGGAGGCGCAACTGCGGACCTTATGCTGGCAGGTGCCTTTTTTGTGTTGTTCTACACCTGGCCACTCAAATATTACGGTATGGGCGAACCGGCTGTACTGCTGGTATGGGGGCCACTCATGGTTGGCGGCACCTACTATGTAACGACCTCCCTGTGGAGCTGGGACATTACCTGGCTAAGCCTGTTATTTGCAGTGGGACCCACTACGGTTCTGTTTGGCAAACACACCGACAAGCTCGCCGCCGATCGGGATAAAGGCGTAAGAACACTGCCGGTCATTCTCGGCGAACAGCGCTCGCGGTACGTGGTTATCGCCATGTTATGGTCCCAATATCTGCTAAGCATTGGCCTCGTGGTGAGCGGCAAGTTTCATCCGGCCTTGCTACTGGTTTTACTGAATCTACCCAACCTCATGGGGGTGTGCAAAATATATACAGCGCCCAAACCCAAGACCCGTCCGCAAAATTATCCGGAAGAAATTTGGCCACTGTGGTTTTCCGCCCACGCTTTCAGGCACACACGATTGTTCACCAGCTTGTTTTTGCTCGGTGTACTAATCGATTGCGTACTTTATTGACCCGGACCTGTAAAATAAAATGAGCCAGGCATACGGGCAATATCAATTTATCAGGAGAACTTGTCATTTCACTCAATACGGACAAAGAGCAGCTGTCGAAAACATTCAACGGTCTTGCGGAGCAAAATGAAGAGATAAGCGATGTGGAATTCGATGACTGCAAATTTCAGGATTGCAACTTTACCGAAACAACGTTTAGACGCTGTAAGTTTCTGGACTGCGAGTTTGTCCGCTGTAATTTGAGCAACCTCAAAACCCCGCAAAGCAAATTTTCTGATACCAGCTTTGAAGACTGCAAATTGGTGGGCATTAACTGGACCCAGGCGGCCTGGCCCGAAATGTCATTTCCCGTTGCGCTGAAGTTCCACAAATGTATCATCAACGACTCATCTTTTTTTGGCCTTTTCCTCGATGAAATTATCATTGATGAATGCAAGGCACATGGAGTGGATTTCCGGGAGGGCAGTTTTGGCCGCGCATCCTTCACTTATACCGACTTTACCGACAGCCTCTTTGGAAAAAGCAATTTGGCCAACGTCGACTTCTCCGAGGCCAGCAATTACAACATAGACATTTTTAGCAACAAGATCGACAACGCCATTTTCAGCCGACACGAGGCTGTGCGCCTGCTCGATTGTCTGGATATTGAACTGGTTGATTAGACCTCCACTTGGCTTTTAGCCGACACATCCGTATATTGACGCTGCATGAAATACACCAATACTGAAAACTTCGACCATGGGCAAAAACCCAAAATTGGCGTGCTAATTACCAATCTTGGCACCCCGGAAGCGCCCGAAACAGCGCCTGTTCGACGCTACCTGAAACAGTTTTTATCCGACCCCAGAGTGGTGGAGATTCCCCGCTTGATATGGTGGTTCATCCTCAACGGCGTTATTTTGAATATCAGGCCCAAAAGATCAGCTGCAGCTTACCGAAAAGTCTGGAACAGCGACGGTTCACCCCTGTTGAAACACACCCAAGATCAGGCCAAAGCCCTGGAAAAAGCGTTTGCCGAGAAATATAACGGCCAGGTAATTGTCGATTTTGCAATGCGCTACGGCACCCCCTCAATCAAATTAAAAGTACAAAACCTCCTGGATCAAGGAGTCACCAGATTGCTGGTACTGCCGCTCTACCCACAGTATTCGGGCGCCACTACCGCCTCTACTTTCGATGCCCTGGCCGAAGATTTCACCTCCCGGCGATGGATCCCGGAGCTTCGTTTTGCCACGCACTATCACGATCACCCCGCCTACATTAACGCTGTAGCAAACAAAATTCGTGCTCACTGGGCCGATCACGGCCGAGCCGAAAAACTCATTTTTTCCTACCATGGCGTGCCGCAAAGCTATCTGGATATGGGCGACCCCTACCACTGTGAGTGTTACAAGACGACTCGCCTGGTAGCCGAAGCTCTCGAGCTTGATGAATCAGCGTATGCCACAACCTTTCAATCCCGTTTTGGCCGCCAGGAATGGCTCAAACCCTACACCGATAAGGTACTGCAGGAACTTGCGGCACAGGGCGTTAAATCACTGCAGATTCTCTGCCCGGGTTTTTCCGCCGACTGCCTTGAAACCATCGAAGAAATAGACGAGGAAAACCGCGGCTACTTTCTGGATGCAGGGGGCGAGCGCTTCGAGTACATTCCCTGCCTGAACAGCGACGTTGAACACATTAGCGCGCTATCACAGCTTATCGAGGAACAATTGGCAGGTTGGGCGACTGACTTACAGCCGGTGCACACCACCAAAACCCTTGCCCTCGCCAGAGGCGCGCCGAATTAGGAGAAATCCATGAACAGCTATTTTACGAAACTGACCGTGGGCTTAGCGGCCATTTTTTTCAGCTTTACGCTAAGCGCAGAAATACCCGTCAATGCGGTATGGATAGACGTCCGCACACCGGCCGAATATGACAGAGGGCACTTATCTGATGCCACCTTGATCCCCTACGACAGCATAGAGAAAGGCATCGCCGCGCTAAACTTACCTAAAGATACCCCCATTTACCTGTACTGTGCGGTAGGGGGACGTGCGGAAAAGGCCAAGCAGAGTCTGGAGGCTATTAATTACACTCAGGTGACCAATGTTGGCGGCCTGGATGACGCCAGGAAGCTGGTTCCGGTATCGGTTCCGGTTCCGGTCCCGGCACCCACCAAACCATGAATACTCAGATCCAGCGACGTACGCGCGAACAATAGGCGGGAAAGTCCTGGGGGAAAATACCGCGCAACATTTCTTCCTCCGGCAAGATAAAACGGAACTGGATAATGAGCATAAAAACTGCCGGTATGGGTAATGCGGTGAAAGCGCCCACAGTGATCGACGTGCCGAGTAAAACGGCGGTCATACCCAGATACATCGGGTTGCGGGTAAATCGATAGACCCCGGTAGTAACGAGCGCGCTGACATTTTTAAAAGGTACCAGATCTGTGCCAGCCTGTTTGAACAGGCCACCGGCAATCACCAACAATATAAGCCCAAGGAAAATAAAAACACCGCCGACCACCTGCGCCTCGATACTGGTAAACCGCGGGCCGGGGAATAATTCATTTAAGGCAAAAATAGTTATCAGGCCAAAAACCATCCAAACAGGTGGATAAATTATCCGTTTAACCATTGCCCTTCCTCCGCAGCAAATAGTGAAGCCAAATGTGATCCCGCCGGTTCGATATTACCAATCGCATAAGCCAGAGCAATCCCCAATATAAAGGCCAGGGTAAGCTTGCCTCGGTCATGAGAGTGAAAATGTACTTCCGGCAATAAGTCACTCAGGGCGATACAGATAAAGGCACCGGCGGAAAAGGCCAGCGCAACGCCAACAACATAGTCGCGAGTATCATCGAGATAACCCACACCAAAGAAAAACAGTAGTGCGCCTATTGGGCACATAAAGGCAAAGATGGCATTGGTTGTAGCCCTGGCTGTCCGACTCCAGCCACCCGCCTCCATCACAGTGGTTATTGACATGGCGTCCAGGGGTTTATGCATAAGAATTGCAAGAAACACACCCACCCCCAGCAAGCCCGTGGCTTCGCCACTGAGCGCCTCACCCTGGATAACAGCGCCCAACGCCACGCCATCTATAATGGTGTGCAAGGCCAACCCCAGAGCGATTCCTAACCAGCTCAGGGGATGAGCGGTTGCCTCGCCGTGCGCATGGTGATGATCATGGTGCACATCTTCTTCTGAGCTGAAGTCATGCTGATGAAAATGGAACATCCGCAATAGCAGTAACATAGCGATAAGACCGACCATCAGCCACCACACAGAAACATCCGCCGCCAGCGGGCCGCCGACCAGCGCGATACTGTGGGGAAGCAGGTGATAAAATGCCACTCCCAGCATCAGGCCTGATACAAAGCTCATTATCAGCTGAGTGCGCGTATGTGTCATTCGCACCCAGTTGGGCAGTAAACCGCCAACCAGGGAGAAGAGCGCAATCGCAAAACAATAAGCTACAAGTAATACTGCGGGTGATGCCGTCATGGTTGCTAAATAGGAATCCTGAAAAAACGCGCCATTATTCCACAAACCACGCCATTTGTGTTGCTGTTATCACGAGTGAATATCACAAAGCCGCATAAACGATGAATCCGCCAAAACACAGGCCCAATAACAACAAAAGCCGAACGACACCTAGCGGCAAGTCGGCCAATCGCCCTGCCAGATTCACCCACACTGGCTGGGGTACCGCAATCAGCACGACCCCGCCAAAGGCCAGTAACCAGCCCAATAGTGTTATGGCCTGAGGATATTTAAATGCGTGAGCCGAGGCTATCATAGCCGCACCGAGCAAGAGCCTTAACAAAGCGGCCAGATATATCCAGCGGGTGGCCAATATCCGCTCGGCAAGCACTAACAGGTGCTGAGCACGGATCAGCAAAAAAATGCAGCCCAGAACAATAACAACACCAAACAGCAATACCGTTTCAAACATAGGTTTGTTTCCAGGGTTAAACGCGCACTTCGGCACAAGACAACACACTGCCGTATATTTCCAGTCAGGGCAATGACCCATGCTGTCACCCTCTGAGGCCTCACAGGTCATTGACACCGAAACTAATGACTATTAGTTTGTGAGCCTACAGGAAATCACTTAAGGAGCCTCGCATGTCAATTTACGAGCCTATAGAGTCAACCGATGCTCGCCGGCATCTACAGCTGCGCAGCCCTATCAACTTGCAACCGACCGGTGAATTGATCTGCGCCAATGAAGACGATGTCGCAGCGGCAATCGCCAGGGCCCGCGCTGTGCAGCCCGCATGGGCGGCCACCAGCATGAAAGCCCGGCGCGAGATTATCGAAAGAGCATTAAAACTCGTCCTCGCACGGCAGGATGAAATCATAGATACCGTGGTTGCGGAAACAGGCAAAGCCCGTACAGACGCCATGAGCATGGAGGTATTTTCGGTAGCCGACTCACTGTGTTATTACGCCAAGAACGCAGAAAAATTTCTGCAACCGCGTAAGCGCCGGGTCCATGGCATTCTCGGCCTGATGAAGCAGCTGCGCATAGTCTATAAACCGCTGGGTGTGGTCGGCTTGATCACTCCCTGGAATGGGCCCTTTGTGCTGGTAATGAATCAAGCAGTGCAGGCCATTCTTGCGGGAAATACGGTTGTGGCCAAGGGTTCGGAAGTCACGCCCTACTCGGCCAAGCTCGCTGAAACTTTACTGAACGAGGCTGGGCTGCCCGAGGGGGTCCTACAGGTATTGCTGGGTGACGGCGCCACCGGCGCTGCGATTGTTAACGGTGGTATCGACAAGGTTTCATTTACCGGCAGCGTAGCAACCGGGCGCAAGGTGGCCCAGGAATGTGCCAAACAACTGATTCCCTGCAGTCTTGAGCTGGGTGGAAATGACGCGATGATCGTCTGCGCAGATGCCGACCTGGATCGTGCAGCAGACGGAGCCTGGTTGGGCTCGTGCATGAATACGGGCCACTATTGCTGTGGCACCGAGCGCATCTATGTGGTTGCCGAGGTGTACGACGAGTTTCTGCAAGGGGTATTGGAAAAAGGTAAAACCTTGCGCCAGGGCAATGAACATGGCTGGAACGAAGATGTCGGCGCGGTGTTTTGGGACCGCCAGATGGCGATAATTGAAGCACACGTGGAGGATGCCAGAAGCAAAGGTGCCAATATACTGATGGGCGGCCAGCGCAACCCGAACCTGGACGGCCTCTACTACGAGCCTACCGTCATTACCGAAGTCAGCAATGACATGGACATCATGGTACGGGAAACCTTCGGCCCCATATTGTGCATCCAGAAAGTCGCTTCCGAGGACGAGGCTATCGCACTGGCCAATGATTCTGAATTTGGTCTCAATGGCAATGTCTGGACCAAAGACAAAAACAAAGGCTATAAGCTGGCCGCCGCGATAGATACCGGCTCATGCAGTGTTAACGATATGGCGGTGAGCTACGGAATCCCCGCTGCGCCCTTCGGCGGCAGGAAAAACTCGGGTGTAGGGCAAGTCAATGGAAAAAAAGGCATTCGCGGCTATACACACGAAATGCCTATTGTGATCGATCGCTTTGGCGGCAAGATGCAAAATGCCTACCCCTACAGCGCCGAAAGCGCCGAGGGAATGAAAAAGCTGATGAACTTCCTGTGGGTTAAGACACCGCTGGGGCGGTGGTTGAGCTAATCAGCATCAACTGGCCTGCTTTTGCAGCTCCTCTTCCTCGTGCAGTTTCTGAAACTCCGAAAGCATGCTCTGTTCGTAAGACTGTGCTTCCCCGGTATCTAAAGGACGCTCCAGTGCTGCCCAGTCGATGTCGCCATCGGTTGCCAGGTTCTCATATTCCAAAATACCGAGTTCCTCGAACTTGGGCCGAATTTTGTCCGTCATCAAACCAATGCGAGCCAGGTTGGGAATAACCCGTTGAAATAACAGATTACGGAAGTGCGACATCACAAAACCGTCCAGCACGATTTTACGCGCTTCTTCTACATCCCATCCAAAATGCCGGAACACATCAGTGGCGACCAGCCGTTCCCGGGAAATTACACAGGCCTCATAGGCAAACAGTGCACGCTCTTCACGCTCTTCATCGGTCAGGGTTTTAACAAACTCTTCAAGATAATTCACACCGAAAGTGACATGGCGCGCTTCATCCCGGGTAACCAGATATACAATGTCTTTTAATACCGGGTCCGGGGTAGTATCGCGAGTGGTATTGAAGGCTGACAGGGCAAGTCCTTCAATGACTATCTGCATACCGATAAATTTCATATCCCAGCGCTGATCCGTGAGAATTTTATCCAGAATATTCTTCAAGCTGGTGTTGATTGGATAGCTCAGACCAATACGTTGCTGCAGGTACTTATTGAATACTTCCACATGTCGGGCTTCATCGAAGGTCTGGGATGCAGCATAAAGCTTGGCGTTATAGGTTGGCGCACAGGACACCAATTGAGAAGCTACTAACAGCGCACCCTGCTCGCCGTGCAAAAACTGCGAGAGGCTCCAGGCGTTCATATGCAACCAGAACTCTTCCTGAGTTTTGTCATCCATCGCCAAATACGGTTCGTATTCGTGCAGGTTCATCATTTCGGCACTGCGTGTCTCTGCGGGCCAGGGCCGATCCCAGTCGATATCCATCTCCGGGTCCCAATTCAGCTGCTTACCCAGGTCATAGAGCTTTTTGATGCGGTCATCCTGAATGGTGTAATCCCAGTTATAGGTACCAGTAAGGGGCGTTTGGAAGATTTCCGCCACATGGTCAACCTGGTCGCTGGTCAATATGTCTTCCAGATCCGGGTTCTCCTGGGGATAATCCGCCCCGGGAAAGGTCTGAATTTTGCGTGGCGTGTCATCTGTCCATTGGATCTTCATCGGGAAAACTCCGGTATCAGTTTGATTAGAGCGTCACTATGGAGCATGCCCGAAACAGCAACAAGGTAATGTCTTGTCAAATAGGGGTCATTTGTGGCCAAATAGGGGAATGCCAAAAGCCACGACTCCAGCGCAATATATTCTGATTCTCATCGACATGGTCGAGAGTATGGGCCACGCACGCGCCGACCTTCTCCAGGGCACCAGCCTGGCAAAAACAGGCATCTCGGGAATTGGCGCCCGCGTCGGTGAAGAAGATTTTGCCACCTTGGTGAGCAATGCGTTCGAACTGACAAAAGACAGCGCCCTGGGTCTAAAACTGGGCCTGCGTTTAAACTTGAGCGCCCATGCGGTCCTGGGGCAGGCTTTTATGACCTGCGAAAACATGGACCAGGTCATGGCACTGTTCCTCAAGTATTACCACCTGCTGTCCCCCGCGTTGTATCTGGAGTTTGAAGTACGAAACGGGCGCTGCTTGCTGACAACTGTCAGCACACCACATGAAAACCCCGTCGAATTCGCCTATGAACTTATGTACGCAGCTATATTGAATACCCTCAGAGGGATGCTCAACATGCCGGATCTGGCGCTGCAGGTAGAAGTCCCCTACAGCGCACCTGTCCATGCCGATATGTATTATGAGGTATTCGGTGAGGGCGTTCTTTTCGATCAGCCTCGCGGCCGGGTTTCCTTTGACAGTGCCTTGCTGAAATTGCCTCTGCCGTCGTCAAACCCCGCGCTGCGCACACTCTATGAGGAGGAGTGTTCAAGACTTCTGGCGGACCTTGAAGAAGAAGACTCCATCGCCGAGCAAACCCTGCGCCTGCTTAGAAAGCTGGAGGGGCAGTACCCTCAGATGCCGCAAATTGCACAAATGCTCAACTTCAGCCCGCGGACCTATCGCCGCCGACTGGAAGAAGAGACGAAGTCATTCCAGGACCTTCTGGACCAGGTCAGGGCAGAACACGCCACCCGTTATTTGCAAAATACCCGCTTGCCGCTTTCCTCCATCGCCTACCTCATCGGTTTTAATGACGCTTCAAATTTCCGCCGGGCATACACCCGCTGGACGGGAAAGTCGCCACGCGAGGTTCGCAGCAATGCCTAGGGCGTTATCGGTCTATATGGGAAGGGAAGCAGCAAAGCAGATAGCACACCAGGGTTGGTCGCCCGAATTGTTCTCTTTGCTGATGGGCGCCTCCGGTGGCCCAAAATGGTTTATCCTGAGCCAACTGGATCGCCTTCTGTTTGGCGATTATCTGCAACGCAGTGATAAACCGCTGTCGGTACTGGGATCCTCGATCGGCTCATGGCGTCACGCCTGCCTGGCCATGCGCGATCCCGCTGCGGCAGTAGAAAAACTGGAACGGGGCTACCTCTACCAGTTTTATGAAAACAAACCCACCGCATCTGAAGTCAGTGCACAGAGCCTTAACATCCTGGAGGGCGTGCTTGGCGCAACAGGCGCCCAGGATCTGGCCAACCACACCCGGATAAAAACCCATATCGTAACAGCCCGGGGACGCGGCCCGGCGGCAGCTTCCTCGGCCCCTATTTTGGCAACGGGTATGGGAGCGGCAGCACTTGGCAATATCGCCAGTAGAAACTTGCTTAGACTGTCATTTCAACGCGTGGTTTTCCACAGCGGCGCAAAGGCAAACCCCGGCCTTGGCTACCGCGATTTTCAGACCCATTACAGTGCACTCACCGCAAAAAGTGTCGCACCCGCATTGCATGCCAGCGGCGCAATACCCTTTGTACTAACCGGAGAAAGAGATATTCCCGGTGCACCAAAAGGGCAATACTGGGACGGCGGCATTATCGATTACCATTTTGACCTGGGTGATTACCACGGGGATGGGCTCATCCTGTATCCGCACTTCAGCGGCAGTGTTACCCCGGGATGGTTCGACAAATTTCTACCCTGGAGACGCGCAGCCTTACACGAGGCACAAAAACTGGTCTTACTTTGCCCGAGCAGCCAATATGTTGCGCAGTTACCGCACGGGAAAATTCCGGACCGCAGCGACTTTACACGAATGGAGCACGAAGAACGGGTGAAGTACTGGGAAATATGTGTTGAAAAGGGCAAGGCGCTGGCAGAAGACTTCGCCGAATTGCTCAGCCAGGACGATCCTCTAAAAGGCGTTCATGTTCTGCCCTGAGTACCCTGAGGCTGCATATTTCAGCTTATATGCTCATCGAGATAACGTTGGACCTCGGAGCGTAATACGCCCTGGAATGCCGATGCCAAAAACCCCAGCTTGACTGAGACATCAATCTGGCCGTCCTCGAAGGACAATTTGCCATCTATACCAGAGCCCTTGATTGTGACCACTGAATCCCCCTGCCAGCGCGATCGCACACCATGCTCACGCTCCAGCCGCGAGGCCAGGCCCTGCGCCGCTTCGCGAACTTCTTCGTGACACATTGAATAAGGTTTCTGTAATCTGAATCCCGCCATGGGTAAGCCTCCGACAAATACCAAAACACCACACTTGCGGCGGCTCAACCATAACACTCCCGGTAGCAATCGAATACCGGATCCAGCAATAAACGGAAACTATGCCCTGAAGCGCCCCTGGGCAAGATTGAACTCAAGGCCGCAACATTCCTCGCCTATCATCGCGGCAATAATATCCTCATTCTCGCTGTAAGCTACGGTCCGCTGCTCCTTTGGCAGATCAAACACCGCTACCGCACGCCAGGGTTCATCCCCCTGATACAACACCGTATAGCCTGCCACCTTGCCCGGGCCAGCATAGTCGGCGACCACCTCGCACAATGTCGTTTGCAGGCGAACCTGCTCAGTGACATCGGCGAAATCCCAACCCTCAGGATTAGGGGCCCCCGACCACAGCGCACAGGCCTGTTTGGTTAACATACCGCTGACCGTTGTGACCAGCCCTACCTCGTCGGGCTGTTCACGCAGCATCTGTGCCATTTTTACAGTCGCCTGGAAAACAAAATTATTGAGTGGCCCACCGCCAAAAGTCATCGCTCCTGTCACTGAAATATCGCCTTCGGGGCGCATATCGAACTCGGCCAGCTGTGCTCTTACGGCCGCCGGAAAACACGAATACAATTCCCGTAGCCTGATGTCATCAAAACTCACCCCCGCCATCTTCATTGCCGCTTTCCCGGCCAGGGCAAAACCGATGCTGCCCCCCAAATCCTTACGGGCAGAAACCACACTCATAAAATTCGACTCGGTTGATGCACGCGGAAAAATCCATTTGTGGCGAGGGACGCCCAGCTCCCGAGCAACAGCTACTGAACAAAAAATAAGCCCCGCCCCCTGATCTACATTCCATTGGCTGTTATGAAGCTTGGTATAGGGGTAAGCCAACATACGATTGGCGGGGGAAGGCTCGCGGATGAACGATGCCGTTACAGCTTGATCCACCCAGGCATCGGGGTTGTGCGCGGCTATCTCGCTAAAACGCGCATACATCTGGGCCATTTGATCCCGGTGTTCAGCAACGCTAAGCCCCTGTTTATATCTAAGAGCACTGTCAATGATGGCATAATAGCCGACCGGCATACCCAGGCCGGTTGCTGATTCAACCTCAGACCACAACTCCGAATCGGGTTCCAGTACCGTATCTGAGAGCACGTCGACCTGCTCAATATCAGTGACCGTAGCGCCGGCTTTGAGGGCACATAGACCCCGGTATTTGGCCTCGGCTCCGGCGACCAAAACCACGCCTGCATCGCCGCTGAGGATACGCTGACAAGCCCGGTTTATCAGGGTTTGCTGAGAGATTCCAATCTCTCCCAACACGGTGTGTGCCGAGGCTGCAGACAACGCTTTGGCCAACAGACCCGCCGGATCACTGTAATCCCACATACCCTTGGGCACGATTATTTCGTCGGCTCGGGCCAATATCGCAGCACCGGGAACCGCTGCTGACTCAACGTCCATCGCCGCTCGATGCAGTGCCTGTTCCATCAGTGCAATCGGTTCAAGCGCGTCCTCAAAACAATCCAGCTTCTGCTGTACCGCCGCAACGCCTATTAAAACCGGCGTATTCGGCGGCAATTCTGCAGAACGGTCAACCACTGATGAATTCACCGGCGTACCAATTGAGCGTGGCAATTTTTTCTTCCAGAGGTTTGTCCTCTTCCATTTCATAGACGTTGCGGAAGCCTATCACCACATCAGTAACACCGATGTCTTCCAATTTGGCTATACCTTCACGGCTAAACGCGTCTGCACCCGTAGTAAAAATCCTGAAGGGTCGATCGGTAGTACCGTATTCGTCACGCAATGCCTTAATACGCGTGATGTAGCCGGTTAGTTCTTCCATATTGGCGCCGGCGCACATCCAACCATCGCCGACTCTGGCAGCGCGCTTGAGGGCGATATCTGCGTGCCCCCCAATCAAGATCGGGGTCTTTTGGCTTGGCGAGGGGCACATTTTATTGGCGGGCATACTCAATATTTCCCCCTCATAGCCAAAAAATTCCCCCGTCTCCAGACCGCGCAGAATGTCAATTTGCTCATCAAAGCGTTTACCCCGCTTCGCCCAAGGCACATCACATACCGCAAAATCCTCTTCCCAGGGACTAATGCCTACCCCAAAATCAAAACGATTATTCGAAAGCAGTTGAATACTCTGCACCTGTTTGGCGACAATCGCGGCCTGGCGCACTGCCAATTTGTAAACAAAGGTGGAGAACCTTACCTTTTCAGTCACCGCCGCCATAGCAGCGATGGCTATCAGGCTTTCGAGGAAAGGAACACTTTCCAAAAAATCCCGGCTACCATCTTTGTTATAAGGATATTTGGAGCTTGCCTCCTTGGGATAACAAATGCTGTCCGGAATTGTGATGCCGTCAAAACCCGCCGCTTCGGCCGCTTTTACTAAAGGAAGGTAGTGATCTGCCTCGCACATGCCTATCTGATAACTGAATCTCACGTCGGTGTTTCTCCCTATTAATAACCGCTCAACGCGGCGTAGCGCAGCGCTACAAAAATCAAACTGTAGCTGTTAATCACTGCGGGGTCATGAGAACCTTGAATTTAACCACCACTGGCCTCAAATACTGTACTGAAACGGGCATGTAATGCCACCGCTGTTGACCCCTTGAAATATTGTCAGGACTCCATGAATAATTCATCAGAAGAAGAATCACCAATGTCCGGTGATCGCGCCATGCGGTTTATTTTTGAACAGACCGACGTGCGCGGGGAGACGGTTCATCTGGACAAGACATTCAGGGAAATATTGGCAATCCATCAATACGCACCCAGTGTCCGCCTCCTTTTGGGTGAGTTCCTGGCCGCCGCAGTTCTACTCAGTACAACACTGAAATTTGACGGCAAGCTCATTCTCCAGGTTCGCAGCGAAGGGCAAATACCCCTTCTCATGGTCGAGTGCACCAGCAAAAGGGAAGTCCGGGCAATTGCCAGAGGTGCAGAACAGGCCACCAGTGATAATTTTGATCTCCTGCTGGCCGAGGGCCAGTTGGCCGTTACCATTGACCCAGACAACGGCGAGCGATATCAAGGCATCGTCCCCCTCCTGGGAGGTTCGCTGGCAACCTGCCTGGATGCCTATTTCGCACAATCCGAACAACTTCAAACCCGAGTGTGGCTGGCCGCAGACGAACATCGCGCTGCGGGCATGCTATTACAGCAGCTTCCCGCACAAGTAGTGACCAGCCAGGAGGATCGCCAGGCACAATGGGAACATACCTGCACGCTGGCCCAGACGCTAACGAAAGACGAATTACTGGAACTCAAAGGCGAGGAGGTCCTGCACCGCCTATATCACGAGGAACCTCTGCGAGTATTTCCCGCAGCGCAGGTGGTATTTTCCTGCAGCTGCTCCAGCGAACGCACCCTCAGCGCACTGGCATCCCTGGGCCGGGCCGAGATTCTGGAGATCCTCGATGAGCAAGGCAGTATTGCGATGGACTGTGAATTCTGTAACCAACAATATACCTACCACCGGGAGGACCTACAGCCTCTTTTGGACGGTGATGAGACCAGAACTTTGCACTAAACCACAATTTTTCATGCGCAAAGGCATTTTTATCAGTATCTATTCGCAGACTCTCTTGATTCTGACATAATGACGCCCCCAAAAAGATGCGAATAGCCTCCCAAAACAGGACGAACAATGACCGCTGATATCCACAATACCCAGGAATACACTGATCTGGGCACCTCCCAACTTATCGAACAATCTCTGGTGCGCAGGGAAGGTGTACTGTCCGACACGGGCGCGCTCCTGGTTACCACGGGCAAGCGAACCGGGCGCTCTCCCGCTGATCGGTTTATTGTGCGGGAACCGGGCACCGAAGACAGCATCGATTGGGGTGGTGTAAACCGGCCCTTCGAGGGTGACAAGTTTGACGCTCTTTGGGAGCGCGTGGAAGCGTATGTTAGCGGATCCGATCGATTCGTAACTCACCTGCATGTGGGCGAACACAGTGACCACTATCTGCCGGTGAAAGTCACTACCCAGACGGCCTGGCAGGGTCTTTTTGGCCGCAATATGTTCATTCGGCCCAAGCAATATAATGCTGGCAGAAAGCCAGAGTGGCAAATCATCAACGCCGCCAATTTTGTCTGTGATCCAGCGCGCGATGGCACTAATTCCGACGGCGTAGTCATTATCGACTTTGCCCAGCGCAAAGTATTACTGGCGGGTATGAGATACGCCGGTGAAATGAAAAAAGCCATGTTCTCAGTACAAAACTTCCTGCTGCCGGAAAAGGATGTCATGTCCATGCACTGTTCGGCGAACGTTGGGGACCAGGGCGATACCACCTTGTTTTTTGGTCTTTCGGGTACCGGCAAAACCACATTGTCAGCCGATCCCGAGCGCTATTTGATCGGCGATGATGAACACGGCTGGGCCAAGGGCTCTGTGTTCAACATCGAAGGTGGCTGCTACGCCAAAACCATCGACTTGAGCCAAAAGAATGAGCCGGTTATCTGGGACGCCATTCGCTTTGGCTCCATTATCGAAAATGTTGTGGTCGACAATGACCGTCACGCCGATTACTGCGATACCAGCCTGACTGAAAATGGCCGTTGTTGCTATCCACTTGAGCACGTTGAAAAGCGGACGCAAACCAATGCTGGCGGCGAACCAAAATGCGTTATTTTCCTCACCTGCGATGTATCAGGGGTACTTCCTCCGGTCTCCATACTGTCCAAAGAAGCGGCTGCGTTTCACTTTCTCAGTGGCTATACCGCGCGTGTAGGCTCTACTGAACTGGGTGCGGAAGCGGGTATACATCCCACGTTCTCAACCTGTTTCGGCGCACCCTTTATGCCGCGCCCAGCCAGCGATTACGCCGAGCTGCTAATGAAAAGAATTGAGGGTTTCGACAGCCAGGTCTACCTGATAAATACGGGCTGGGCGGGTGGTTCTGGCGCTGCTGGTGGCAGCGGATCCCGTTTCCCAATCCCCGTCACACGGGCGGTTGTCGCCGCGGCGCAGAGCGGTGCTCTGGTCAAGGGAAAGACCGCACACCTGGACATCCTCAATCTGGATTTCCCCACCGAGATCCCGGGCGTAGACCAGAAATATGTCAACCCTCGTGAAAACTGGGGCGATACTGCGGCCTATGACGAACAGGCGAGCAAGCTGGCTGCATTGTTCCAGGAAAACATCACCAATTTTGATGTATCAGACGCTATTCTTGCCGCCGGTCCAAAAGGCAGCTGACAGCCACCGGCTGGACTGATCAAGGGTCGGCAGATATGCCGCCCCTTTTTTTATGCGTCACCCTCTGGTCGACACTGGC
>JBALVT010000008.1:0-52945 GCA_036961345.1 Halioglobus sp. | reverse complement strand
AACCGCGCCTGTGCATGCGCGCAAACTGGGCATCGGCATGGTGTTCCAGCATTTTTCGCTTTTTGAAACCTTGTCTGTGCTGGAAAATATTGCGTTGTGCATGGACAAAGACGACGCCCGCGACATGGATGCGCTGGCCACAAAAATTACCGAGGTGTCACAGAAATACGGTATGGCGCTAGAACCACATCGTCCTGTGCACACGCTTTCTACAGGTGAGAGGCAGCGCGTAGAGATCGTACGTTGCCTTATTCAGGATATAAAACTGTTGATTTTGGATGAGCCTACTTCAGTGCTCACGCCCCAGGAAGTGGATACCTTGTTTAGCACGCTTCGCCAGCTTGCGGAGGAGGGCACCAGTATACTTTTCATTAGTCACAAGCTAAAAGAAGTGCAATCGCTATGCGATTTTGCCTCCGTGCTGCGAATGGGCCGTGTGACTGGTAAGTGCAATCCCAAGGAAGTCACAACGGAGCACATGGCGAAGTTGATGGTAGGCGACGAAACGCCTGTTACCGCAGATTACGTAAAAGCAACGGGTGGCGAAGATTTCCTCAGTATAAAAAACCTCACACTTCTGTCTGACGAGCCTTTCGGAATCAATTTAAAAGATATTTCCTTCGCGGTAAAGTCCGGAGAAATACTGGGCGTTGCCGGTGTAGCCGGGAATGGGCAGTCGGAATTATTGGCGGCCATTAGCGGCGAGAAATTATGTGAGCCCCCCGAAGCTATTCGCTTTCCGGGCCAAAATTTGGGCCGTGCGATGCCCGATGAACGCAGACGCCTTGGCATGGCCGTAGTGCCAGAGGATCGACTCGGGCAGGGCGCAGTGCCCGATATGAGTTTGTGGGAGAACGGTTTGCTTACCGGTTTTATGGGGGGGCTTGTTAAAAACGGGGTGTTACAGCCCAAAGCCATTGAAGCGTTTGCCAACCAGATTATCGATGAGTACAAAGTTAAGTGCGGTGGCCCCAACGCTGTTGCCAAGAGCCTCTCAGGGGGCAACTTGCAGAAGTTTATTATCGGTCGTGAAATCCTCCAGAATCCGGTATGTCTGGTAGCGGCCCACCCAACATGGGGTGTTGATATCGGCGCTGCTATCGCCATCCACAAAGCCCTGATTACCTTGCGTGACGCCGGTGCCGCGATTTTGGTGGTGTCTGAGGATATCGATGAGTTGTTCACCATCAGCGATCGCATGTGTGCGCTATTCGATGGGCAGTTGTCACCCAATAAGCCAACAGCAGATACCACCATTGAAGAGGTCGGCCAGTGGATGGCCGGCGTATTTGATGCGCAATCCACCGCTGCTTAACCCCGAGGCCGCCAATGAAAATCAAATTAGAAGCACGCGGGCAGGACTCCAGACTAATTTCCTACCTCTCACCGCTGCTCGCTGGATTGCTCACCATTATTGTCGGCGCAATATTGTTTGCAGCGCTTGGGCAGTCACCTCTTGAAACCTTGTATACATTTTTCATAATGCCGATCAGTGACCTCTACGGCATAAGTGAACTCGGTGTTAAAGCCGCACCCATTTTACTGTGTGCTACCGGGCTGGCAGTGTGCTATCGCGCTAACGTCTGGAACATTGGTGCCGAAGGGCAGTTATTAATGGGTGCCCTGTTTGGCAGCTGGGCAGCGATAACCCTAATTAAAGTGGAAGGATTTTGGGTTCTTCCGGTTGTCCTGGTTGCCGGGACTTTGGCGGGCGCCGCATGGGCCGGGATTCCCGCGCTGCTTAAAACCCGCTTCAATACCAATGAAATACTCTCTACCATTATGCTTAATTACATAGCCCTGAATTGTCTATTGTTTTCGGTGCACGGCCCACTCAAAGATCCCGATGGCTACAATTTTCCGGAATCAGCGCTATTCCCTGACTGGATTACTTTGCCGATTCTGATTGAAGGTACCCGTATTCATTTGGGTATTGTGTTTGCGCTGCTGTCCGTGGCAGCGGTCTGGGTATTCCTAAGTAAAACGTTTATAGGTTTTCAGATTCAGGTACTCGGTAACGATGCCAGCGCCGCACGCTTTGCAGGTTTCAGGGACAAAAAGCTGATTTGGCTGTGTTTTCTTATCAGCGGTGGTTTGGCTGGGCTTGCCGGTGCCTCAGAAGTTACCGGGCCAATAGGCCAGTTGATACCGCACGTATCCCCGGGTTATGGTTTTGCCGCTATTATTGTCGCTTTTTTGGGGCGCCTGCATCCAGTGGGGATATTGTTTGCTAGCCTGCTGATGGCCTTACTTTATCTCGGCGGTGAAATGGTACAAATAGAATTGGGTTTGCCGCTGGCACTTACCGGTCTTTTCCAAGGATTGTTGTTGTTCTTTTTATTGGCCTGTGACGTTTTAATAGGGTATCGGATTCTTTTGGTCAAACGTGTTTCGGCCGGTGGGCTGGAACCAGTACTGCTGACGAACCCAACGGAACACTAATAGATTTTAGGCGTATTACGCATATACTTAATACCGAGTTGAGCTTATGGACATCGATTTAATCTCCAATCTTATATTTGCAACAATCAGAACGGGAACGCCCCTTTTGATTGTCGCGCTGGGTGAGCTTGTCTGTGAAAAGTCCGGGGTACTAAATCTTGGGCAAGAAGGCATGATGCTTATGGGGGCGGTGGTGGGTTTCATTGCCGCCGTACATTCAGACAGTGTCGCGGCGGGTTTTATCTTCGCCATGCTCGCTGGCATTAGCATGTCTTTGATTTTTGGATTTCTTACCATGAACCTCAATGCAAATCAGGTTGCATCGGGTCTGGCCCTGACTATTTTTGGTACGGGTTTGAGCGGGTTCATCGGCCTGAACTATGTGGGGCAAGCGCTCGATGGCATCGATGTGATCGTTATTCCAGGGCTGGGCTCTATCCCATTTATCGGTAATGCATTTTTTTCCCACGATATTTTTGTCTACTTATCCATTGTTCTGTGTGTATTGGTGTATTACTTTTTCAAAAGCACTCGTGCGGGTTTGATCGTGAAGGCGGTAGGGGAATCACCTGAATCAGCCCAGGCAGTGGGCCTGTCAGTGTTGAAAGTGCGGTACCTGGCCATCATGTTTGGAGGTGCCATGGCCGGAATGGCCGGAGCCTACCTGTCACTGGTCTATACGCCGCTATGGGCTGACAACATGACAGCTGGGCGTGGATGGATTGCGTTGGCTCTGGTTGTATTTGCAAGTTGGCGGGTGGAACGCGTACTGCTGGGAGCCTATTTATTCGGTGCTGCGAGCATCGTTAATCTTGTTCTTCAAGGCTATAACGTGTCGATTTCACCAAACATATTGGCTACATTGCCCTACGTAGCGACTATCCTCGTACTCGTTGCACTTTCGAGTAATCAGTCAAAAAGTAAGATGTTTGCGCCAGTGTCGCTGGGCAAACCTTTTCATCGAAGTAATTAGACCGTATTTTCACAGTTCAATAAAAACCCAGGAGAAAATCCAATGATACAAACGAAAATTGTAAAAGCGGCGATTGCACTGCTTGCCTCGGCAACAGTGCTAATGTCTGCTCACAGTATCGCAGAACCGACCAAGGTCGGTTTTGTTTATGTAGGCCCAACCGGTGATGCGGGCTGGACTTATGCACACGACAAAGGTCGTCAGTATGTTGATGAAAAATTTGGCGACACCGTTGAAACAACCTACGTAGAAAGTGTTGCTGAAGGGGCTGATTCTGAGCGTGTCATTCGACAGCTGGCGAAAACTGGTCACGATATTATTTTTACCACGTCCTTTGGTTACATGAATCCGACTCTAAAAGTCGCAAAGAGCTTTCCCAATGTTGCCTTTGAACACGCCTCGGGCTACAAGCGTTCCAAGAATGTGGGTACGTATTTTGATCGTGCTTATGAAGGACGTTTTCTGACCGGCATCGTGGCGGGTAAAATGACCAAGTCGAATGTTATTGGCTATGTGGGTTCGTTCCCGATTCCGGAAGTGATTCGCGGTATCAATGCCTTCACACTCGGCGCCCGTAGCGTTAATCCTGACGTAATCGTAAAAGTGGTATGGGTGAGCACCTGGTACGATCCAGGCAAAGAACGTGAGGCGACAGAGACTATGATACTGCAAGGCGCCGATGTTGTTACCCAGCACACGGATTCACCAGGACCCATTAATGCAGCGCAGTCCAAGGGCGTCTATGCCATCGGGTACAACTCCGATATGTCTGAGTACGGTGAAAAAGCTCACCTCACTTCTACGGTTCACAACTGGGGCCCTATGTATGCAGCCAAGGTTCAGGCTGTTATCGACGGCACCTGGAAGGCTGAAGATGTATGGGTTGGCTTAGCAGATGATGCGCTCGATCTAGCGCCTTTCAACGATGCGGTTCCACAGGACGTACGCGACTATGTGAACGCACAAAAAGCAGCCATTGTTGATGGCACTCTACATCCATTTGCAGGACCTGTTAAAGCCCAGGACGGTACTGTGAAGGTGGCGGCTGGCGAAACAATGGCCGACGGCGATCTACTCGGGTTTTCCTGGTACGTCGAAGGTGTTGATGGCGCTCTACCCAAATAATAACAGAATAAAAATTATTTTTAACTTAGGAGAAATACGATGCAACAACTAGGAAAGACAACTACCGCAGTTGCTGGACTGGCTTTGGCGTTAGCCGCAGGATCAACCCAGGCTGCAGATTGGAGCACCACTGAAATGCAGCTTCAGTATGGCGATTTGAAAAAATCCTTTCAGGGTGGCGGCAGTTCCTCGGATACCGGTGGCACTTCAATTATTACATTGCAGCACGCCAGTGGCTGGAAGTATGGAGACAATTTCTTTTTCTTCGACTACCTGAACTATGGTAAGACCGAGACGGAAGAGGTTATCGGCCAGGCGACATCATCCGAGTTATACGGCGAGTGGTATTCCAACTTCAGTATCGGCAAGATGACCGGCAATGATGTCAGCTTCCTTTTCGTAAAAGATATGGGAATTATCGCCGGATTTAACTTTGCCCCGGAAGTTAATACCCATTACTACCTGCCGGGGGTACGCTTTTCGCTGGATTTGCCCGGGTTTGCTTTTGCCAATCTGGACGTAACTGCCTATATCCCCGATTCAAGAAAAACGGTTCCCGGAGTAAACGGTCTGACGTTTGACGAAGATGATTCCTACATGGTCGATTTTAACTGGGCCCTGCCGTTTAAAATCGGTAGCACCAGCTGGAGCCTGGAAGGCCACGTGGAATATATTGGCGGGGCCGATATGGTCGGTAACGACAATGGCTTCATGTTCGACGCCAAACGCGAGAGCTGGATCCTGGCTCAACCGCAGCTTCGTTTGGACCTCGGTGAGGTGATGTACGGTCAGGCTGGACAGTTGTTCGTCGGTATTGAGTATCAATACTGGAACAACAAGCTGGGCGACAAGGATACAGATGAGAGCGTTGTGCAGGCACTAGCTGTATGGCGCTTCTAGGTTCGGGCACTAAATAGTGTTTTGAAAATCCTGCCCTTCCGAGGTGGGATTTTTTTTGTCCACAAAAATACCTTATACGATCGAGAGACATATGAGTAACTCAGAGAAAGCCGCCAGAACATGGATCAAGAATCCCCTCGCTATTTTGAGTGAGTCTGACGCGGGTGGTGGGCTGGTGGTGGAAGATGGCAAGATTGTTGAACTGCTGCCGTCAGGTAAAAGTCCGCAAATACCGTGTCCGATTGAATTCGACGCCAGTAGCCATGTGGTTTTGCCCGGCCTGATTAATACCCATCATCATTTTTATCAAACTTTGACCCGTGTTCACCGCGATGCACTGGGGAAGCCCCTGTTCCCCTGGTTGCAATCGCTATATCCGGTTTGGGCCAGACTTACACCTGAACATATTGAACTCTCAACGAGACTTGCATTGGTCGAGTTGTTGTTGTCCGGCTGTACTACGGCGGCAGATCATCACTACTTGTTCCCGGCAGGCCTTGAGAACGCTATAGACATTCAGGCTGAAGTGGCCAGCGATATCGGTATAAGGGCAATGTTAACGCGCGGCTCCATGAGTTTGAGTCAAAAGGATGGCGGTCTGCCACCGGACAGTGTTGTGCAGGATGAAGACACAATCCTCGCCGACAGCGAGAGATTAATTCATCGCTACCACGAACGGGGGGAGGGCGCGATGTTGCAAATTGCTCTTGCACCGTGTTCGCCATTTTCTGTGTCCAGAGAAATCATGAAGGCCTCTTCAGAACTTGCGCACAAGGAGGATGTTCGTCTTCACACCCACCTGGCAGAGACCCACGATGAAACAGACTTCTGCCTGCAAATGTTTGGCCTGCGGCCATTGGATTACCTGGAGGATACCGGCTGGATGAACGAGCGCGTTTGGCTGGCTCACGGTATTCACTTTGACGGTGCGGAAGCTACTCGCCTTGGTAACGCCGGTGTTGGTATTTGCCACTGCCCGTCATCGAATATGATACTGGCGTCCGGTATCTGTCCAACGTTAAGCCTTGAGTCCGCCGGTGCTCCCGTAGGGCTTGGCGTAGATGGCTCTGCCTCTAACGACGGTTCTAACATGATGCAGGAAGTACGTATGGCATTTTTACTGCAGCGTTTGCAGCATGGTGCCGAAAATGTCGGCCATCTCGATGCATTGCGTTGGGCCACCGAAGGCTCGGCACGCTGTTTGGGGCGCGATGATATCGGCAAGCTGGCCATTGGGAAACAG
The DNA here is from genome assembly GCA_036961345.1 of Halioglobus sp. GTDB lineage: Bacteria > Pseudomonadota > Gammaproteobacteria > Pseudomonadales > Halieaceae > JBALVT01. The sequence goes on along the minus strand of JBALVT010000008.1, from coordinate 46,262 downwards.
GCTGATCTGGCTATGTTTACAGTCGATGAGTTGCGTTTTTCCGGTAGTGGTGATCCATTGGCTGCGCTGGTGTTGTGCGGTGCACATCAAGCTGACAGGGTTATGGTGAAGGGCAAGTGGTTGGTTGCAGATGGCAATTACCTGGGAGGAGATATTCAAGAACTCATAAATCAACACAGAAACGCAGCGAAGGTCCTCCATCAGGTATAGAATGAACCAGGAACAACAATAATAGAGACTCAGGAGCAGCAACTGATGATAAGTATCCCAGCAATGATTGCCCGAGCCGCCAGGCTCAATCCAACCGGCATAGCCACGCGCTATAACAACCGTGAGGTCCGCTGGTCAGACCTGGCCAACAGGGTTACTCGGGTGGCCAGTGGTTTGCAAAAATTGGGTCTGGAGCCCGGTGATCGAGTGGGCATTCTCAGCCTTAACAGCGATCGCTATTACGAATCGATATTTGCCATTCCCTGGGCAGGTTACTGTTTGGTCCCTCTGAATACACGCTGGGCGCTGCCCGAGAATGAATATGCGGTAACGGATTCCGGGGCCCGTGTGCTGATGTTCGACGACACGTTTAAAGAGCAGGTTGAAACCCTGTTAAACGACTGTGAAAATGTGAGTGCGGCGGTGTATATGGGGGAGGGTGAATGCCCAGAGTGGGCGTTATCCTATGAAGGTATGGTGGAGGGCAATGAACCCGCGGAAATGTCTCGCCGCGGCGGTGATGACATGGTTGGTATTTTCTACACCGGTGGCACCACAGGTTTTCCCAAGGGCGTAATGCAGTCGCATGGTGCCATCTGGGCTAGCGCGATGGGTGCTGTTTCTCCCATTGGCATGCAACGCGACAGTCGGTATTTACACGTAGCGCCCATGTTCCATATGGCGGATTTCGTGGGCACGATGAACACCACCTCCTGCTGTGGTGTGAATGTTATCTTGCAGGCGTTTGAGCCTGGACAGGTACTGGCCACCATCGCCGAGGAAAAAATCACTCATGCCTTGCTTGTACCGGCTATGATTAAAATGCTGCTTAGCCATACAGATGCTAAAACGGCGGACCTTTCTCGCCTTGAACGTTTAATGTATGGTGCCTCGCCTATGCCAGCAGCGACGCTGGAAGAGATTATGTCACTATGGCCGCATCTTGGCCTTGTTCAAATCTACGGCCAGACTGAACTGGCGCCCATTGCCACCATGTTGTTAATGGAAGATCATCGCGACGGCGGCAATAAATTGAAGTCAGCAGGCAGGCCAACTCCGGTAAATGATATTCGAATCGTCGATGATGAGGGCAATGACTGCCCTTTAAACACCTCCGGCGAAATTGTTGTTCGTGGCCCACATACTATGCTCGGTTACTGGAACAAGCCTGAAGAAACTGCGAAAGCCTTACAAGATGGTTGGGTTTTCACCGGTGACGCCGGCTTGTTTGACGAGGAGGGCTATTTGTACATTGTCGACCGGGTAAAGGACATGGTGGTAACCGGGGGCGAGAACGTCTTCACCACCGAGGTAGAGAACGCAGTCATCAGCCATTCTGCCGTGCAGGATGTTGCCGTTATCGGGGTACCGCACGAAGAGTGGGGCGAGGCTGTACATGCCATTGTGATTACTCATCCCGATCAATCGGTAACGCCAGAGGAACTAATACAGCATTGTCGCGCCCTAATTGCAGGCTACAAACTGCCAAAATCTGTTAGTTTCAGAGAAGAGGCCATGCCGCTTTCAGGCGCTGGCAAGGTACTAAAAACTGAGTTGCGTAAGCCCTACTGGGAGGGCCGCGAACGGCAGGTTAATTAGTACATGTCCGGAGGTGCCGATTCATGGCGATCAGTAGTACATTGTATTTGACTTGAACCTGTCGCCTTTTCAATCACGTTGAAAAGACGACATATGGCCGCAGCCGTGATAGTGGACGAAGATGGGTTCTCGTTCATTTCAGGGATAAGCGCCATGACAACCGCACGTATGATTGAATACCGTATTACTCGAGACCTGGTTCAGAGGCGCGAACACGCCAGTCGCTATCGCCGTGTCGATCGCTTTATCAAAGCGCTAGCTGTATTGGCAGGAATAGCGATAGTCGCAGTGTGCTTGCCCCAGCTAGTGCTGCCGTTTTTTGTCGCATCAATGGTATTCACGCTGGGTTTGTAAGTGCCAGTTTTTGGGTTGTGAGTTGATTTAGCGCAACAACATATCCGCTCAATTTCGCGCCTGTGTGCCATACTATAATAGATTGGCAATGTGGATTAACAGCCCGATGGCGCTCACAAAACAGGTTCTGGGTTTTCTGGTTTTACTGTGGCTTTCTCTGCCGCAGGGCCTTGCGCAGGTTCCCGGTCAAGGGCAGTCCTGGTTGATAGACATCAAAGGCGCAATTGGGCCGGCAAGTGCTGATCATATGGTTCGCGGCCTTGAGCGTGCACAGGAGTCAGGTGCCGTTCTGGTTATTCTGCAAATTGATACGCCCGGCGGTTTGGACACGGCCATGCGCAGTATGATTCAGTCTATTGTTGCATCTACGATACCCGTCATCTCGTATGTGTCACCTGGAGGCGCGAGAGCGGCGAGTGCTGGCACTTATATCCTCTATGCCTCTCACATCGCAGCCATGGCGCCTGGCACTAATCTGGGTGCAGCCACACCGGTACAAATATCGCCCAGCTTACCCAAGTTACCCAGCGAAGAAGCCGAAGGCAAAGCGGATGATTCCGCTGTGGCAGGAACGGCGATGGAGCGAAAAATCATCAATGATGCGGTGGCGTATATCCGCAGCCTTGCCCAACTGCGAGGGCGCAATGCGCAATGGGCGGAAGAGGCGGTGCGCGCAGGCGTTAGCCTTTCATCCCAAGACGCGCTCGAACGCGACGTGATCAATTTGATCGCCGAATCTCCCGCAGATTTATTGCAAAAACTGCATGGTCTGGAAGTTGAGTTAAATGGCCAGAGACAAACAATCGTAAGCGATAACTTACTGATTTATACCTACCCCACTGATTGGCGCAGTGAGTTTTTAGCGGTAATTACTGATCCCAATGTGGCCTACATTTTGATGTTGGTGGGTATTTACGGCCTGATATTCGAATTTTCCAATCCAGGCCTTGGGGTTCCCGGCGTTGTAGGCGCACTGTGTTTGATACTGGCCCTGTACGCTTTTCAGGTTCTTCCAGTCAGCTATGCGGGCCTGGGACTCATGCTATTGGGTATCTCATTGATGACGGCGGAAGCCTTCGCCCCAAGCTTCGGCATTTTTGGTTTTGGCGGGATCGTCGCTTTCGTGGTCGGCTCCATTATTCTTATGGATACCGACTTGCCGGGTTACCAGATAGCGATGCCGCTAATTTTGGGTTTTGCTGCCTTCAGCGCCAGTATGTTGGTTTTTGCGCTAGGCCTGCTCCTGAAGGCCCGCAAGCAGGAATTGGTAAGCGGTCTCGATCACCTTGTTGGTACAACAGCGCAGGTGGAATCAACACACAATGGGGTAGTTTTTGTGCGAGTCGACGGCGAATTGTGGCAAGTTGAAAGTGATGAATCGCTGGCAGTAAATGATCCGGTTACAGTTGCGGCTATTGACGGTGTAACACTGATGGTAAAAAAATTGAAGGAGATTTCAGATGTTTAACCTCGAATCCTTTGGGATGATATTCATTTTCTTGGGCTTTGTTTTGTTGTTCTCAATGCTCAAAGTGCTTAGAGAATATGAGCGCGGTGTGATTTTTATGCTGGGTCGGTTTTATAAAGTGAAGGGGCCGGGGCTGATTATCCTCATCCCGGTATTACAACAAATGGTACGTGTTGATTTACGGACGGTCGTCATGGATGTTCCCACCCAGGATGTAATTTCCCGTGACAACGTTTCTGTTCAGGTGAACGCAGTTATCTACTTCCGTGTTGTCGACCCCGAACGTGCCATTATCCAGGTAGAAAATTTTTTAGAGGCTACCAGTCAACTGAGCCAAACTACGCTGCGCTCTGTGCTGGGGCAGCACGAGCTGGACGATATGTTGGCAGAGCGAGAACAGCTCAATGCCGATGTTCAGACCATACTGGATAAACAGACGTCGGCCTGGGGTATAAAAGTTGCAAACGTCGAAATAAAACACGTGGATTTGAACGAAACCATGGTCCGGGCGTTGGCAAAACAGGCTGAGGCAGAGCGGGAGCGCCGGGCCAAGGTTATTCACGCGGTTGGAGAGGCAGAAGCGGCGGAAAAGCTCGCAGAGGCCGCCAGTATTCTTGCTACGCAGGACCAGGCAATACAACTACGCTACATGCAAACCTTGGTTGAGATTGCAGGCGACAAAAGCTCTACGATCGTTTTTCCATTGCCAATTGACCTGTTCGACAAGTTGAAAGGCAGCTAGGGTGTGATGTTTCCAATCTGATCTGACAGGCAGCATGCGCTCAAATACAGGTTCGCTGTCCGCTTTGGTTTGCTCTAATTGCTATAAGTAATTTGCACTGTACTTTATCTGGATGAAGTCATTTGGAAATGCCCTGGCCTCGGATTGTTCGAGATTGATCCTGCTGCCGATTTTTCCAAAAAGAGGGATGCCTTCACCTAGCAATATCGGTGCTTTGGTGATTGTCATTTCGTTGATGAGTTTAAGATTGAGGAATGAGGTAATGGTTGCGCCCCCATCAATATAAGCGTGTCTAAACCCTTTGGATTCCAGTGTTTTAACCAGCGCAGTTATATCGCCAGAAAACATTTCAACTTTACCGGTCAGGTTTTTAGGTGGCTCTTTGACTGATTTGCTTAACACAACGATATGTATGTCACCGTAAGGCCATTGTTCAGCTTGCAAATTCATGCTGGAAATCACTTCCATGCACTTACGCCCCATAATCATGCAATCTACAGAACCAATAAAATCACCGAACCCCATGTCTGCATTAGACGCCATATCAGCTTCCGCATTGCCTGTGGTATGAAGCCAGTCAACACCTCCATCAAGAGTTGCTATATACCCATCTGCACTTGTTGCTATGTACACTGAACATTTCATATTCTCATTCCCTGGCAGTGGATAGGCGACTAGTTATAGAGGTGCCAACTGTTTGTGTTTGTTATATGCCTCACTTACCAATTCTTCGGTAACCTGGGGTCTCGATACCTTGATTTTCGATATTTCTCCAGTTCGACCTTTCGATCAATATCCGCAGCCCGCTTTTCCAGATATTTTCGGTTCCACTTGGTCTCAATACCGATCCCTATGTTATTCCATAAGCTATACAAGCCGGTTTTGACCAGAAAAGTGCGCAATCCAAAGCCGAGAAAAGCCAGGAAAAATAGGTAGTGGAAAAAATACCCTGGGCTAATAAAAAGTATGAGAGGAGTTACACAGATGAGAGCAATATAGGTGCCCTTGGATAGGGGGCCAAATTCGAATTCTGGCGTCATCAGAACCTCGCTTGTTCAGGTACGCAACAGCACATAATCCCAGCAATCGCTATTCATCTCCAAACCATTGGGCCATTTTTAGGGCCGTTTTTTCGCGTACATCCTCGTTGATATAGGTGGCAACGGCGGCCAGCGCAAGGGCCAGCACGCCAAGGTCATCGGCATAACCTATGGCCGGTGTTAGGTCGACAATGGCGTCGATGGGCGCAATGAAATAACCCAGTGAGGCTACAATAGTAGCCTTTGCCCAGGCCGGTGCTGATTCTTCATTGCCGGCATAGTAGAGCAGCAATGCCTTTTCGACGACTTCCTTGCCCGCTGCCTTGGCGTAGTGTTTGAGTTTGTCCCAGAAACCGTTATCTGAGTAGGCTTCCTCATACTCATTTTTTTTCATGGCGCCTCCACGCCGGACGTATCCACGCCGGACGTCGCTACGCTGGACGTCGCTACGCTGGCTTTATACCAGATTGGCGACGACCAGGCGCGCTCTTGTAGTGTTTTGTGTAGGTCTGCCCGTGGCTCTACACCAGCTTTAAGAGCGTCCCAGGTGGACCAGCGGCAGCTTGGGTTTTCCAATACCCTGGCATAGTAAAAAGCCTCTTGAGCGGCGTCAAAATCAGGGTCCTGCCACAAGGTTTTTAATTCTGTTGCGCCTACGCCTGCTGTCGTTGAGCAATCCTGCAGATCTACCTTGGCGCCATTGTCGGGGCAACGGTGCGTTTTGGGATCAACTTCCAGGTCGTCACTGCAGGCCACGTCGTAGACCTGCTCAAAGTGTTTGCCATCTTTTACATAGCCCTTGATGATCTGCGCACGCTGTAGAGGTCTGCTGTTGGTATCGCTTAGCGCCCACAATAGGAATTGTGGTGTTTGGCCGCCCTCAGCGTGTAAGTCTGCGCCCATGGTGACTCCGCTGTCGTAGGCAGTGCGCGTCATCTCGTGACTGGACAGCATTGACTCGCTGTAGTTGTAACCAGCAAAAAATCGTAACCGCATGCGGGGTCCGCTGGTGGCAAAGGTTTCTTTGCGTCGAAAGGCGCTATAAATGGCCTCCCGGGTATTTTCTTCAGCCCATACAGCTGCAAGGCCGGAAGCACTCCAGGTTTCAAAGGAAGAGGAGGTTATATATTCACGTCCTTCCACTGCAATGATGCGTGAACTGTCGGCCCACTTCAATACACTGCCGGTGAGAAACGAAACAGGAATAGAACCGCGTCTCTCGGCGGTGCCATCAAGCAGACCTGTTTTAGAAAAGAAGTTTTTTTCCTCCAAAGAGGCGGCTCCGGTATGGGTATCACTGGAACCGATCAGGCCAAAGCGGTAGGGGTTAGCAACGCCTTTTTCTGCGATTGCCAGGCCACGTAAATAGGCGTCGCGCACATAACTCCCCGGTGGATCGCTGGGCAAGGTGGTCGCCACGCGGTAGGGCATAATTTCGAAATTGGCCCATTCATCATTTTTTGACAACGCAGGATGGGTTTCAGAGGTGCCCTTTACCTGACTAATTTCAACCAGCGGTTCGTTGCGCATGCGCCGACTGGCGTATTGATCATCAATCGGATTGCCTGCCCAGTCTGTAATGGTAAACATCTGTCCGTTGGATCCATTTGAGTTGTGCGGGATCGCCAGGCTCTCAATGCCCTGGTTGCGCAAATTGTCCATCCAGTCCCACAGACCTTCAGGGTTCTGGGAGTGCAGGCGGGAGAAGGGCACCGCTGGCAGTCTGTCTGTGTTTTGGAAGATCACGTTGCGGTGTAGATTGCCCTTGTCATCGGTTGATGATGTGTATTCGTAGGCAGCGAAAGTCGTAAATCTACCTGGCAGGTTGTATTGTTCTGCCGCCTCAATGGTGTCCGCCCAGGCTGATTTGGTGACAGCCTCTGCCAGTTTGGGGTCGATACTACCATCGACTATCCCGGCTGAAACGCCCGGTATAAAAGAGGAAAAAGCCTTGACCCGCCCTATGATACTAGTCTCACCCATGTTGTCCGCAGCGTTGATATTATGCAGTGGTTGGGCGATATCCAGTTTGGAAAAATCTGTGTCGGTATCGGCCGCTTCCTTTACCAGGCCAAGAAACATGGCGTGGTCTGTAACCGCATAAAAATCCAATGGCTGTTGCAATGTAACTTCGTAACCTGCCGGGTGCATCAGTGTCTGTCCACGCGCATAGCGGTAGGCATCATAGGGTGTCGCTGTTGTGCCAAAGGCATAGGCATCAAAAGAGTAGCCCGTATGCACATGCAGGTCGCCAAAATAGGCGTTGCGATCCAGATTGGCCGCTGGCTTCAAGTTTAGAATTTCGTTGTTTACCTCGAGAACCTGATTGGCTTTTGGTGCGCCAGATTGGGTGCCAACGGGGTTGACCTTGTTGAGGTCGGGTAGTGCTTCGTCTGTGCAGCCGGCCAAAGAGAGAATCAGCGGTATGGCCGAGGTAGCCAGAATGAATCCAATGGGTTGTTTGCCTTTATAGTTCATAGTAGTGGCCTCGAATAATTGCTGTTATTTTGCTGCTCTTTGAATTGGAATTCATCCAAACAACCACTGCGTTAAATCGTGCTGATTTTCCACGATGATTTGCTGTGCTGTTGGGTCTGCCTTTTGCTCTTTATGATCCAGGTGCAATAACTTTAGTGCATAGGGTACCAGCTTGGCGCGGGTAGCGACCTCTAGCACGCCGTTCTCCATGCCGTAATCGTGCTCTATGACCAATTGTTGCGCTTTGCTCAGTCTTGGGTCTGGCACAATTCGAATAGTTATTTGCGTGTTCCAATCTATATCACCTTCGATGCCATGTACCGATTCATCCATTATTTCTGGAATATCCCGAAATCGGCTCAACACAAAATCCCTGTATTCCTGGTTTTTTTCGCACCAGGCTCTCACATGCCAACGCAAACCGGTATGTACCAGTGTATGCGGTACGATGATTCTACCCTCATGGTCCGGGTTGTTAATGGACACATAATCGACATCCAGGCGTTTGTGTTGTCTGGCGGCCTGCATAATGGGGCGCAAAACCTCAGGTTTTACGTCGCGTACGGGTACACTCAGTGATTCGGCGTTGGCGTTATTCAGCGCCAAGGATTCAAAAACATCACTCAGTTCATTGTTGCGGGCCATCAGGTGCAGGTATTCGTCTGCTGCACCTCGGGTAACAGCGGGGGCGAAAACATCACTGGGTTTGTAGCCCTTCAGGAACTTGTCATACTCGAGGTTCCCCGGGCCTACTTCGCGAAGATAGGTGTTGATATCCTTACTGGCTTGCTGGCGGCCAATACCAAAGGTGTCGCAAAGATGTCTGGTGGTCAGCCGGCCTTCCCACAGTGCAATCGTCTCGATATAGCGGTAGCGCAGCAGTAGGTCCCAGCGAAATGGCCACTGTCTGGAGGGTTCGGCAGTCACGGGGGTTTCCTTTGGGTTTCAGTATGTAGATAGAATATACATGTCGCTATAAGAGTCAATCGTTTGAACTCGCGGTGCGATTAAAGTTACTATTGCGCCGATTGAACTAGACAAGCTATCGGACGGGAAACAGTGTTGGGAAAAGCTACAATGAAAATTATCGGATTTGATATGAAACACACGGCCCGAGACCTGTTTGTAGGCCTTTTGTTAGCCCTGTGCGCTGTTCAGTCATTTGCCAATGTCGAAGACTCCTATGCACCCGAAAGCGAACAGGTGCAAAAAGTGTATGTGACTATCGGTATTCTCGATATTGACGCGATCAACAGTGCAGACCAGAGTTTTACCCTGAATATCATTGTGCAGTTTCGGTGGTTTGATCCCGCTTTGGCCCACGATGGCAAGAGCTCGGTCCGCAAGCAATTGACAGAGATTGAGGCGCCAAGATTTCTGTTACTTAACAGGCAGCGTACCTGGTCTTCTCTTCTCAATGTGGTGGATATCTCCCCAGAGGGCGAAGCGCTTTATCGGATGCGATTGTGGGGAGACTTTTCACAGATCATGCGGTTACAGGAATTTCCCTTTGACAGTCACACCTTTGAGGTGCCAGTAACAGCCATTCCCCACGGTGATGGAAAAGTTCAGCTCATACCTGATCCGGAGCAACCCTCGTTCATGGGTGAACAGTTTTCCGTTGCTGACTGGACAATTGAAAGCTGGACAGCACAAAGCAGAGCCATTTCATTCGGCGGCGGCAAGGAGGTCCAGGGATTTGTTTTTGCCTTTGTAGCAGAGCGCATCTCGGGGCATATTTTGATCAAGTTCATTATCCCCTTGTTTCTTATAGTGGCCATGTCCTGGGTGGTGTTCTGGATAGATCCAATAGATGGTGCCAGCCAACTCAGTGTCTCCGTTACTTCAGTGTTGACGCTAATTGCCTACCATATCGCGCTGACCAGCAAGCTGCCGGACATTTCTTATCTAACCCGAATGGATTTATTTTTATTTGGTTCTACCTTATTGGTATTTTCCAGCTTGATAGAGGTGGTGTTAACCTCGCGACTGGCGAAGGTAGGCAGAATAAAGCTAGCTCAGCGCATGGATGCAATTTGTCGCATCGCCTTCCCAATGGCATACGCTTTTATCGGCTACCTTGCTCTCATCGCTGGTGTGGGGGCGGCAATGTAATTACTGCCGCCGCCTTTTTCAGTTCAGTGCGGCAAGGCACTCCACTTCCACTGCTGCACCTAAAGCGAGACCCGAAGCGGCCAGCGCGCTGCGGGCCGGATATTTACCCTTATTGAAATAGCCCGCATAAACCCTGTTGAAGGTGGGCCACTGAGCAATGTCTGCCAGGAATACGGTACATTTGATAATATCGCTCATGTCGAGTTGATGCCTTGCGAGTGTTGCTTTGATGTTATTCATGACCTGTTTTGTTTCAGGGCCAATACCCCCGGGCACCAACTGACCGCTTTTATCGGCTCCAATTTCTCCCGATAAATACAATACCTCGTTATAGGCGACAGCTTCCGAAAATGGGTATTCAGGGTGTTTGGCCGATGGATACATTCGAGGGTTTTCGGCCATGGCACTGTTGGAAGCAAGTGCTATGGCCATTAAGAGCGCTGATAAAAGTCCGACGGCCAGTGCCGGATTGCTATTTGGGCTCATCCATTACTACTCTGAAACCAAGATCTGGTGATTTGGCCACGCGTTGCGCAGTTGCCCTGGTACTGGCACGAATAGACCAGGCGTCCGCTTTGGCAGAGCCACCGCGCAGTTCTCGTAAGTCACAGTTACCAAACAGTATGGGCATGCCATTGGGCGGTGGTGCCATATTGGGGTCGATACAGTCTTTGGTCCACTCCCAAACATTGCCGTGCATGTCGTACAGGCCCCAGGGGTTGGCCGGGAACGAACCAACGGGGGCAATGGCTCCCGTGTAATCAGATTTACAATTCAGGCAGCTGGCTGTGTTTTCACCGACTTCATTGCCCCAGCTGTAAGCTGTAGATGTTCCGGCGCGTGCTGCATATTCCCACTCGGCTGAACTGGGTAGACGATAATAATGACCAGTTTGCCGGCTCAGCCAATCGACGTAGGCCTCGGCCTCGTCAAAGCTGATGCCAGAGGCGGGCAGGTTTTCATTGCCCTTGGGTATGGGCCTGCCCGATAGGCTGCCCGCCAAATACGCTCGATACTGGCCAATAGTAACCTCCGTGGTGCTGACCGCGAGCTTGTAATCGAATTTAACCAGGCCCATACCATCCGCGCCCGGGCGACCACCGCCTAACACAAAATTGCCATCGGGGATGACAATCATCTCAGGGCCCTTGCCACCTGAACGCAAGGAATCCCTAAAAATATCCTTGAATTGAAATTGCGCTTGCGCCGTTAATATACTGGCCGGCAAGAGTACAGCAAGCAATAGTAATTTGAAGAAGGTTTGTTTCAGGTTCATCGTGACATCCCCTGCAAGTTTTTGGCATTTTTCTATTCACGATATGAAGATAGACCAATATCTGATATTTGCCCACCACAGCAATGCTAGCGCCTAAGCTCCATCCGTCACAGTGGTGAGTTGTTTAGCCCAATCGGTAAGTTCATCAGCGCTTTCGGGTAGGCTGGGGTTACAGATTTTCTCTATTGCAGAGCGGTCTTCATCCTCGGCAATACCAAAGGTGTCATACAGCGATTCCAGATCCAGTAGGTTTTCACAGGCCAGCTTGAGTTCATAGCCAGTGGCTCCAACAATGACGGCCCACCCCACAAATGGCAGGGCTTCGCCAGCCATGGAACCGACGTTAACAGCAGCGCTTTTAATGGTGCGCTTTTTGATATTCGCGCCGGCGCTCTTGAGCAGCAGTTTTTTCTGTGCCGCCGCTTTCGCCTTTTTTTGGTGAACTGTGGGGATGCTGGCCGCGGCTAGTAAGCCAGATGCTGCCAGCTGAAATGATTCCAGGGTAAGCGTCGCCACATTACTGGCCAATAGCCCGAGAATGGCAAGAATACTAAACCAACGCCTCAACATTGGATGAACCTCACTTGTGGGGATTTCCTAAGTGAGGTTCATACTAAGCGGACAACCCTCTGCGCGCTACTCGGAAGGTGTAATGGCGTTAACATGCTCGATGGCATCGCCATACTCGTTCAGCAGGCGAAACATGATGTCACGGCATGATTCAATTGCATTCATTTGCCCTACAACCTGGCCGACCGGATTAAAAGCCACCTTCTGGCACTCGCCGCTACCCGCGTAGTGGTGGGTGCGCCTGACCGCATCAAATGTAAGATAACCCTGTAACGGCATAGGCAGTGGGTCGGGCGTATCGTCACGTTCCCAGGCCTCGGTCCATTCATTTTTTAACATGCGTGCGGTTTTGCCAGTCCACGCACGAGAGCGCACGGTATCTTCAGACGTGGCGTTCATATAGGACTCCCGCTGAGCAGGTTCAGCACTGGCCTCCACGGAGTTAAGCCACATAGAGCCCATCCAGACGCCGGATGCGCCCATACTCATTGCGGCCAGAATCTGCCGCCCATTGCCAATGCCTCCGGCAGCGAGCACTGGCAGAGGTGCCACTGCATCGACCATCTGTGGCCATAGCAACATGGAAGTGACTTCTCCGGCGTGGCCGCCGCCCTCAGAGCCCTGGCAAACAATAAAGTCCAGGCCGGCTTTTTTGTGATTGATGCCGTGTTTAATGCGCCCGGCAAGAGCGCCTATGAGACGACCTGCCTCATGTACCTGAGTGACGATATCTGCAGGCGGTGTTCCCAGTGCATTTACGATCATGCGGCATTTGGGACGGGTGAGTGCTTCGTCCACCAGTACCTGGGCCTGCAGTGCCGAGAAACTCAGGCTTACTTCGCCGTCGTTGTCTGGATATTCTGGCACGCCGTGATCTTTTAATAATTGCTCAGTAAATTTTCGATGTTGATCGGGGATGGCATCTTGCAGCATTTTCACCAGTTCATCCGGGTCGGTTTCTTCCATGCCTTCGTATTTTTGCGGGATAGCTACGTCAACGCCATAGATGTGGTCACCGATTTGGGCATCTATCCAGTCGAGTTCTTCTCGCAGTTGGTCTACGGTGAAACCAACAGCACCCAGCACTCCGATCCCTCCGGCCTTGCTAACGGCAACAACAACATCACGGCAGTGGGTGAAGGCAAAAATCGGGGCTTCAAGGCCCAGCTGCTTACAGAATTCGGTTTGCATGGTGTAAGTCTCATAGAATGGATGAGGCCCAGATTAACGGAAATCACGCTGGGCGATAATGATGAAAGCGGCCTTGATAAGTAGCAAAATCTAACGGGGTGTTACGTGTACAACCTCCAGAGGACATTATCTGTCCGGGCCTGAAAGATATCTGAGGTTTCAGCGCGATGGAGGGTGTTTCGACCGCAGCTTTTATCTAGAATTTACCAGAAGTTATACCTGTATATTATTGATATTAAACGTTTTAATACTTATATTGATTTTTGAAGGCGCAGGGATGGGTGCTGCCATCGTCAGCAACGCTGTTATTGCGCTCAGCCCAGCAATAAGCGCTGGTCAATGGGGATGAACTTGCTCGCCTGATCAGTAAGTATATCTGAGGTTAGCGCGGGCACTCCATAGACTTCGCAGTCGGTATCGAACCTGTCTTTAATGCGACTCAGCAACATGCCAAAATCACCATCACCGGTAAGCAATATCACGGTGTCACAATGCTCGGCGGCCTCATACACATCCAGTGCAATGCCTATATCCCAATCGGCCTTGGTACTGCCGTCCCTGCGGCGCAAAACAGGTTTTAATTTCACGGTAAAGCCAATGGCATGCAGGATGTTTTGAAATTGCATTTGTTTGGCATCTCCGCGGTCTGTGGCGTAGGCATACGCACCGAGTAGTTCGCGGTTGCAGGTGGCCTCAGCCCAGAACTTGTTGTAATCAAAATTCTTTTGGTAGCTTTGGCGGCAGGTGTAGTAGATGTTTTGTACATCGACAAAAATGCTTATTTTTTCCACGTTCGGCCTCTATGCGCAATGGTAGTGGTCGCGCCACGGTTGGGGCGGGACCACTATGAGTGTATCAACATAGTCCGCGATAATTTGCTTTTGGCCTATATTTTAACGGCTAATCTGGCGACGTCTTCTCCTGGAACTTTGGCCGGTACTGCACAGCACAGTAGAATTTCATCGGCGTCCAGTGGTGCAGTGGGTTGCGACTGATAGCTGACAGCCCCGGATACAAGTGTTGTCTTACAGGCTCCGCACTGGCCGCTGCGGCAGCCAAATTCAGGGGTCAGGCCGTGTGCTTGCGCGAAATCCAGCAACGACCCGTCGCCCTCAGACCAGGCTTGTTCAATTTGTGAGCTGGTGAATTCTACTATCGCCTCATTGGCGGGCGCAGCTGAAATGAATGGTTCTGTAGCGGCATCGCAGGCACGTTTAAGGGTGGCAGGCCCAAACGCCTCTGCGAAAATCCGTGCGTCGCCCACTCCCAACTCACGCAGCAAGTCATACATCGACTGCATGAAACTGTTGGGCCCACAGAGGTAAAAGTCGTAGTCATCCAGGGGCAGTACCCGTTGCAGGAATTGTGCAGAGATGCGGCCATGATGATGATAGTCCTGGCCTGGCTGCATCTGTTTATCGACCTCGCTTAAGACCGAAAAGTTACGAAGATAGCCCCCTGACTGCGCCGCAAGATCGTTGAGTTCGCTGAAAAATGCTCGTTCATTGGCGCTGTGAGCAGAAGCTATGAGTGTGATGGGGCGCATGTACCGGGTGCGCATGCCTTCTATCATAGCGTGTCGTGCCATTGAGACCATCGGTGTGATACCTATTCCGCCGGCAAGTAATACGGCGGGGCGGGACTCATTGGCATCAAATGTAAACGCGCCGTTTGGGGCCTTCGCGTCTATCGTGTCGCCAACGTTTAACTCATCGTGTAGAAAATTGGAGAATACACCGTCGGGTGTATCGTTTGTGATTGTGCGCTCACGTTTCACGCTGATGCGCAGCGTCGTGTCGGCGGGTGCACTGGACACCGTATAGGTCCTAACGTTCTCCTGTCCTGCGATAACGGCTCTTACGGTTAAAAACTGACCCGCTTCGAATTTTGCCGTGGCATGCCCCTGTGGCTGCAGATAAAACGACTTGATGCTGCTGCTTTCTTCAACAATATCCGTCACTGTGTAGGGTGACCACTGGTTTCTTTGTGTCTGGGCCTCGCGCAACTGCTCCGCTTCTGGCCATGTTCCGGTTAGCAGGCTATTCGGCGAGTATTCATCCAGTTTCCAACGCAGGGGCAGGGCGTTTTTAATCCATCGCCCGTGATCAAGATGAAATTGCCATAGGCGCTGAGCACCCTCAAAGTGCTCGGCGTCCTCGGCTTCCCAATCGATTTCCACAGTGCCGGTGAGTGTGAGCATATGGCCACTTTCAAAGTCCAGAAACAATAGACCAGCACGCGGGTTTTCAATGAAGTTGCCCAGCGTGTTGAAATGGTTATTGCCCAGGTAATCTGGAATCGTGAGTGTGGTGGCACTGTCTACGCGCACAAATCCGGGCCTGCCTCCGCGGTGGGAAACATCGGCACCTGAGCTTACCTCCTCGCTGTTCCCATCAATGGCGCTTGCCACAAAGAATGTGTCGCTATCGGCTATCAATGCCTGGGCGCGCTCGTCCAGTACGTCCAGATCTTTAACTTCAATGTCAGGAAGGGTTTGCGGGTCAACGCTGTGCAGCTCTCTCGTTTGAATATATTGTGGACAGTTGCCGAATGCCTGGTCGATGCCAAGTTGGATGTAATCGTCGGTGGTGGCAAGAATGTGGGCACTGAGCCGATTGCGCCTTCGCGTTGGCAGCTCTATGCCCAATAGGCCAAGTCGGGTCTTGGCCTGTAGTGCGTCACCCAGAGGATCTCCCTTAACGGGCAGTGCATGAATCTCCAGGGTTTTGGCGTCATTGGATTGCATAAAACCTGGTTTATTAAAGAGGATAGAAGCCCAGGGCCAGCCGGACTCGTCAGAATGACCGGCAAAAACAAAGGGCAGCTGGCCATAAAACTGGCGATGCTGGTCGGGCATATGATCTCTAATAACACGCGTTCCAAACCGTTCCATCTGTTTCCTGACACCCTGGCGTTGCTGTACCTGCTGCTCACCGCGGTGAAAAGGAGAGGGTGGCTGTGTTGTTGCATTATTCATGGTCAGATGCTCCAGATATGTCCAAAACTTTATCGCAGTTTCGCTAGGCGCGAAACAACGTCCTCTCACTTTCCTTAATGGCCATTTCGTTGATACTGCAATCGCGGGTATGCATTAAACCATCGTCATCGAACTGCCAGTTCTCGTTCCCGTAAGCGCGAAACCACTGCCCGCTGTCATCGTGATATTCGTACTCAAAGTGCACTGCAATGCGATTCCCCGAAAATGCGAACAGTTCTTTTCGAAGTTGATAATCTAGCTCACGCGCCCATTTGCGTTCAAGTAACGACGCTATTTGCTGCCGTCCACTGACAAATTCACTGCGATTACGCCACTGGGAATCGACTGTATATGCCAACGCAATTTTTTGCGGGTCCCGTGTGTTCCACAAGTCTTCTGCACGCTGTATTTTTTCTATAGCGGTGGATCGATCAAACGGGGGGAGTAGTGGAGAATTCATTGTGGAGCTCCTTGTGTTTCCATTTCGAATGGGTAAGTCATGACTGTAACGAGACCTAAAGGTATACCGATCGGTATATATTGTCAATAATTTAATCATCCCTGCGTTTCTACTCTTAAGGGAAAATTTTAATATATGGCACATTTTGTGCGTATTTATGCCTTATGGTATATCCGGTAGGTAGTGCTGGTGGCTATTTATAGCTATACTATTCGGTATAGTTATAGGGGTGTAATATGGCGACAGCATCAAAAAAAGAGCAAATAGTCACAGAAGCATTGAAGCTGTTTTACCGTGATGGATTTAATGCAACGGGCGTGGAACGTATCTGTAGCGATGCGGGTGTATCCAAAAAAACGCTCTACAATCACTTCAATTCAAAGGATGACCTGGTACTGGCTACGCTGCGCTTGCGCGATCGTTTGTTCAGAAGCCGAATTATGCGTGATACCGAAGGACTTGGGATTACTCCGAGAGATCGTCTTTTGGCTATTTTTGATGCGCATGACAACTGGTTTAATGAAGAAGAGTTTTCAGGCTGTATGTTTATCAATGCCGCTGCCGAGTTTTCGCCCCAGGACAATCCGAACCACATACTTAGCGCTGAGCATAAACGGTTAATGCGAGAGTATCTGGGTGGCCTGGCGCTCGCAGCGGGCGCAAAAGAGCCGCAAAGACTGGCTAGTCAACTGAACCTGTTACTCGAAGGCGCTATCGTCGATGCACATGTTAGCGGCAACAAAGACGCCGCGAAACTGGCAAAGGCGATGGCTGAGGTCTTTGTTATCGAGGCCTGCGATTAATTCAGCCAGTGATTTTATGTAAATATAAATACATCTAAATTTCTGCACTATAATGGACGATCTGACATTTAATATGGATTATTTGCCACATATAATCCTAATATAGCGGGGTATAGTAACGCCATCAAATAGAGATTGAGGTGGCATCATGAACTGCAAAACACTCTTTGCACTCCCGGGGTTCACTAACCCGAAAATACAGGCTTCTATGCGCCGCGCGAGCGGTCGCCATCCGGTTCTGATAGCGGTAGTGGCATTTTCGATGGCGGTTCTTTTGTTTTTGCCTATGTCGTCGCAAGCCAGCCAAGACCCCTTGATGGAGGTTAACCGGTCGGTACATGGTTTTAATCGGGCGGTGGACTCCGCCGTTCTTAAACCGATCGCCCAGACGTATACAAAGGTGACGCCCTCATTCGTGCAACGTCGCCTGCAGAGCTTCTTTAGCAATATCGACGATGTCAGAGTGACGATCAACGACCTGTTACAGTTAAAGTTTTCTCGCGCCGCATCGGATGCTGGCAGGTTGGTGGTGAATACTACTGTGGGTCTGGGCGGACTTTTTGATGTAGCGGAACCAGCGTTGGGGCTGGAAAAGCACTATGAGGATTTTGGCCAGACACTGGGCTTCTGGTCCGTTAATTCGGGCCCCTATATTGAGCTGCCTTTTTTGGGGCCTAGCACCTTGCGTGACTCAGCGGGGCTGATTGTTGATGTCTTTCTCAATCCTACCCAGTTATTACAAACGGGCCAGGCTACTACACTGGCGGCCAGCGAAAGTGTGCATGATAGGGCGGCATTGCTGGAGGTCGAGGGATTGATCAGCGGTGATGACTATGTATTTATTCGCGAGGTGTATCTACAGCGTCGGGCATTTCTTGTGAATGACGGACGCGTAGAGGACAGCTTTGGTGACTTTGACTCGGACTTTGACTCCTATTTAGGCGAAGATGGCTTCGCCGATGCTGAATTTGAGACAGATCCTGCCCTGCGGTAGGGTTCCCGCTAAATACCCGGATCAACGCCGGTTAATTCAATTGAGAGATCCCATAGCCTTTTGGCGTCTTCTTCATTGTGACTTCTGCGATTGGATTTAACCCGCACAGCTGGCCCGGATGTTCCGCCCCGTTTGGCGGGGCCAAAGTATTCGCCGCCCTGAACATCTTTGCCAGTGGCAGCCAGAAGAGTAGGCCAGGCGCCCTCAGCTGCCGTATTAAAGAGTGCGCTGAACACTGGTGTGCCGAGCTTCAACAGACCGGGTAAATACCGGGACAGCTCTGTGTCGGCGATCCCCGGGTGAGCCGCGACAGAGAGCGTGTTATCTCCCTCTTGCGACAATCGGCGCTGCAATTCATAGCAAAAATACAAGTTGGCGATTTTGCTCATGCCATAGCGCGGCATTGCAGAATAGCCGTTTTCGGCATTAACATCTTTGAAATCAATCTTGCCGCGGTTGTGGGCGATACTGGATGTGCTGACAACTCGGGCGTCAGGAGTAGCGCGCAATTTGTTCAGCAGTAGGCCTGTGAGCGCAAAGGGGCCGAGGTGGTTCACGCCAAACTGGGACTCAAAACCGTCTGTGGTCAGCTCATAGGGCGGCACCATAATACCGGCATTATTGATCAATATATCGAGGCGCGTTTCTTTATTTATCAGTGCGGCTGCCTTGTTGACCGATGCCAGGTTGCCAAGGTCAATCTGTACGAACTCGATTTCGGCGTGAGCGTGCTGGGCGCGTATGTCATCCAACGCACGCTTGGCTTTATCTTCTGATCGGCAACCGATTATTACCCGGGCATTTTTTTCTGCCAGTACCTTGGCAGCTTCGAATCCCAGGCCGGTATTGGCGCCAGTAATAAAAATGGTTTTTCCGGATTGGTCTGGGACATCTTCTGCGGTAAAACCTTTCATCGTTTTATTCATCTTGTTTTCCAGGGTCTGATAATTCGTTATCTATGTGCGCTTTTGCGTGGCCTTTACGGATTTCACCAGGTGGTGTGCCAACGGTTTTTTTGAACGCTTTTCTGAAGGCAGCCTCAGATTCATAGCCACAACGCTCTGCAATGTTGGCAATGGATAGTTTGGTGGTTTTTAACAATGCTTGTGCTTCGCGCATGCGCCACGCCGTAAGATACTGCATTGGTGGTATCCCTGCCAGTTCGTTAAAGCGTTGCGCAAAGGACGACCGGCCCATGGCGCACTGTGCTGCCAACGAGTCCAGCGTCCAATGTTGTGCAGGGTTATTGTGAATCGCCCGCAGTGCTTTACTGATTCTTTCATCAAACAGAGCCGCCAGCAAACCGGTATCTACTTTGCCTTGTTCGATCTGTTGACGTAATACTTGTACAAAAAGCAGGGAGGCGAGGTGGTTAATGGCAACGTAGAAACCAGGTTCACGACGTTTCAGTTCGGCAATCATCAGGTCTATCAAACCCCTGATCGTGGAAGACATACTCATATCGCTCAAGCCGATATGAATCGACGGTGCAAGAGAGTCCAACAACGGCCAGGCGGATCTGTTTTTAAATTCAAAAAAACCGCAAATCAAATTTGTGACCGGTCCATCAGCGGTGTCCCATTGAGTGTTAATGGATTCTTCCGGGGGCATCTGCGGCGAGTTCGCAATGACGTGTTGGTCGTCCCCCGGGAACACCACCAGATCACCACAGGAGAGCATTTGCGTGGCTTGAGCTCCCATGTGTAGCCATGCTTCTCCGCGCCCTACGAGGTGGAAGGGTATACGTCGGCTGCCTGAGGTGTCGAGCGCCCAAGCGCCGCAGAAGTCTCCGTCGACGTAGACTTCTGCATTGAGCTCCAGGCCGGCCAGGACCGCGCTCAATGCATCTGGGTTGTCGAGATATATATTTGGACTATTGGACATGATATTGAGATTTTTTGCCGCAGATTATCTGTAAGTTAAGGACTATAGTGCAGCTTGAATACTGAGGCAATGGCCCCGGACCGAGATTAGCTATCCCTTCAAAGGAACTAGCCCATGAACAATATCACCATCTACAGCAAAGACTATTGCCCGTATTGTAAATCAGCCAAGGCCTTGCTCGAGAGCAAAGGCCTTGCGTACACCGAAGTTGATGTGGGTCATCATCCCGAAAGGCTGGGTGAAATGATCACTCGGAGCCAACGCCGTACAGTGCCGCAAATATTTTTTGGCGATGCGCACATCGGCGGTTCAACTGATTTGATTAGCTATTTCCAGAAAGGACTAGGCGTCAGCGACGCAGCTTAGGGATTAGTTGGTCAATCTTTCAACAGCGCTTCCAATGCAAAAACGTGCGGGTCGTCCGTCGCCAGTTCCCGCAGTGCCTGCGCAAGTAGCAGGACGTATTCTGTATTACTGCCGCTTGGCCCCGATGACCGGGCTATGTGACGAGCAAGATCCTTGATGTCACCGCTGCCCAGAAAAGCGGGGTTGTCGACCGCAGCAACATAGGTCAGACCCGCGACTGAAACGTCACGGTTATCTATGTCGATATCTACCGGGTAGCGTTGATAGCCGTTTTTTTCCCGATGGTCGAGGTGCTCAAATACCTCCTGCTCCACCAGGTAGGCCATGCCTGCACAAACTGCGCCTAATGACGGTATAAGAGTTACCACCCGCCCGGGCGCCTCAGGTGTGCCCCTGTGGTCATGTGAGCCTTGCCAGAAGCGTCTCTCCCAGCCCGTGATACTTGCGACCTGTCGCTCGAGGTAAGGGAAATCAACTTTGTAAATTAAAGACCCGTACCCGAATACCCAGGTACCTGCCGACTCATTCATTTCGAATGTAGCTGTTTCCTCCCAGAGTATTTTTTTCAAACGTGTATCCAAGTATCTGACTAATGGGCATGGTATACAATCAGTCCTTCGGATAACAAGCCTATTTTTGTCCGAAAGAGATTGTGCTGGAACACGGCAATGATATTTTAGTACAGTGTTACTGCATTCGTGACCAGGCAAAGCTAGCAGCGCTTATGAATAACGTCGATGGATAATCAGGTTATGACACTGTCGCTTGGGCAGCTCGCCATGGCGTTTATTCCAGTCGCGATCACGGTGGGTATCTTGGTCAAATGGTCCATGGATGCACAAAACGTGCTTTATGCGCTGTCGCGAATGTTGATTCAGTTGCTGCTCATTGGATATGTTCTTGCCTGGATTTTTGGCGCGACCTCGGCCTGGTTAATACTGTTGGTGCTTCTTGTCATGGTATTGGCTTCGGGTTGGATTTCACTGAGAACAGTGCCCGCACATCGCCCTCGTATACTGGCGGCTGCTCTGATCGGCATTGCGGTTGGAGGAGGGGTTACACTAACGCTGATAACCCAGTCGGTACTACAGCTGGAACCGTGGTATATGCCCAGGTATATGGTGCCACTTGCAGGTATGGTATTTGCCAATGGCATGACTGCCGTCAGCCTCGCAGCGGAGCGACTTTATGCCGAGTTGGCACACGGGGCGAGTTTAAATGAAGCGCGCGACACGGCGTTTCAGGCGGCAATGATTCCGGTCATAAATTCACTCTTTGCGGTTGGCCTGGTTTCCTTGCCTGGCATGATGACCGGACAAATCCTCTCCGGTGTTTCACCATTAATCGCCTCCCGATATCAGATTATGGTGATGTGTATGATTTTTGCTTCTGCCGGTATCTCCACAGCAATATTTTTGTCTTTGGTACAACGTAAACTTGGAGCGGTGCCCAGGTGATAAGCGGAGCGCATGTTGTTTTGCATCTTAGGGAACGTGCACGCCAAAACGCTCAGCGATAAGATCTTGTGTCTCTTGAGTATTCATCCAGCCATCGACATAGTCTTTCCAGATATTATCCTGCGGTAACAGAAATGCTTTTTCTGTTTTGGTGAGTGTTTTCCCGCTCATTGCTGCGCAAAGCCCAGGGTTTTTCGCGACCTGCAGTTGCACCTCTATTAGATCGGTTATCATCACATCCGCTCGATGTTCCAGGAGTTCTTTGAAGATACTTCGGTTGTCCGGATGCACTCTAACTTTCGCTGAGTGAATGTTTGAGTCTACAAATTTTTGGTTGGTTCCTCCCGGATTTACCACGACAATAGTACTGGCCTGATCAATGCGCGCAAGAGAGTTAAACTTACCAGAATCGTCGCAGCGGCTTATAGCTGTTTTCCCACCCTGGTGATAGGGCAGTGAAAAAAATGCAGTTTTCCGGCGCTGGGAATTCACCGAGATACCGCTCATGCCTATATCGTATCGTCCCTCGTGCAAGTCTTTCATTAACCTTGGCCAACTGGTTGCCACCCACACTATATTGACGCCCAGAGACTGCGCGAGATTCTCTGCCAGGTCTATATCGACGCCCTGTGCTCTGCCCGTCCCCTCACGTAGGGAGAAGGGCGCGTAGTCGCCGGTGGTTCCAACCCGCAGTAGGCCGCTCCCTTGAATTTGTGTCAGTTGATCTGGGTACAGGGCCACTGCCTGCGCAGCATCATTAAGGGCGATAATCATGGGCGGGGAGAGCCCTTCGACACGCAGTTCGGTCAGCGATCTGTCGCTGTTAACAAATGCCTGACTGATATTTTCGCCTAGTGCGATAAGCGCTGGGCGAATGCTGGTATTTAGATCGGCGGTGGACTCTGGAATTCTGTTGGGGTGTTGCCGCCACTGGCCGAACCAATACCACTGTATTTCCTTGGCGGCAGCAATTTGTACCGCGAAAAACGACTTGCTGCCCGTTGTCATTAATCCAAAACGTAAGCCTTGCGTAACTGCGCTTTCCAAAACCACGGTTTCCCGTGCCAGGTTTTCAATGGGTAGTTTGTTGTGCCATTTGTACGCGGCGACGTCTTTCATGTAATTCAAACGTTGCGATACCAAATCGGACAAGTTATCTGCCCAGCTACCATTCGAGTAAAGAAATGCGCTAAAAAAAATGAATACAACAAGATAGCCTTTCGCATCCTGCTTTCTTGCTAATTTCATTGATTGCCCTGCGTTGTTGAAATGTCTAGTAGAACCGTGATATTACGCAAGCTACTTTACCAGCATTGCCTGGTAATTATTGCTAGAATTAATGCAGTCCGTTATAGAAAATTTCTCGTATCAGGAGTACCAAAATGCCTTCCCCGACAACAATTAGTGATTGCATGCGCCGCAATCCGCTCACGATTCAATACGATGCAAACCTGGTTCAGGCTATTGAGACTATCATTGAGTACAAACTCACTGGATTGACGGTTGTCAATGCCGAGGGTCTAGCCGTTGGTGTACTCACAGAGCTTGACTGCCTGGATGCCGTTCTTACTTCGATCTATAACGAGGGGGATCCCGAGCATGCTTTGGTCCGCGATGCCATGTCCACTGATCTTCCCACCTGCAAAGCTACCGATAGCATCGTGGAAGTTGCCCAGTCAATGTTGAAACATCGGCAGCGCCGGAATACGGTCATAGAGGACGGTAAATTGGTGGGGCAGGTCAGCTCCAGTAATATCCTCTGGGCTTTGATGGAACACGCTCGGCGGAAACGTTTTGAGATCAAGAAATAAGAAGCAGTACCTTAGGAAAAAGAAGGGCAGCGCTGAAGCGCAGCCCAATGTTCAGATCGAAACTAGCCTTCCATCGCTTTCTTCATTGCAGCATCCGCGTCACCGCTAGCATCATCCATAGCACCCGCTGCATCATCGGCCATGTCGCCTGCAGCATCCATCGCTTCGTCAGCCATATCGCCGGCAGCTTCAACGGCATCCTCAGCCATGTCGCCTGCAGAATCCATTGCATCTTCGGCAGCCGCGCCAGCATCTGCCATGACATCACTGGCACTGTCTGCAGCATCACTGGCCATGTCTTTCGCTTCGCTGGCCATATCACCAGCGGATTCACCAACGCTCTTGGCAGCACTTTCCACTGAGTTTCCGGCTTTCTCTACATCTTCTTTGCTGCAAGCTGTTACCGTCAGGGCAAGCGCCGCAGCCAGAAGTACACTTGATAGTTGCATGGTTTTCATAGTTTTTCCCACTCTAAGTCATTAGTTTTATTTGAATCCCCGGGTGCACTTAATACGCAAACATGCTCTCATTCGGTGATCGCTCGATAGGCTACGCTCTTTGTCCTAACAGGTAAAGTGGCACAATTCTGGCAAAGCGCTGGCAGTAAAAATTTAGAAATACTGTTTGAGTACCAGGGTGTTGCCGCGTTGGGTGAACTCGATATGCTTCAAAAAAGACATGCCCAGCAGAACCTCGTCGCCCGTCAATCCAGGGGAGATTCCTGCATCGACATTGCGTAGAGTAATCTCACCTACGCTGACTGTATCGAGCCGAGTGGCGAAGGATGTGGCTATACCATTGGCTGTTCGAACCGAATAGGCCCTGCCACGTTCTATTTTTAGCGCCCTGGCGATGTGGTCAGGTATGGCCACACCGGTAGCGCCAGTATCGAGCATAAATGTGACGGATTGACCGTTAAGCTTGCCGGAGCTGAGGTAATGGCCGAACTTATTGCGCTGCAAGGTAACCTCGCGTATTTGGCCGTCGGAGTATTGAGTTGATAGGGTTTGATTGGGATTTTTTTGTTTTTCCAGTACATCGTTAAAGTAAAAGCCCAGCAACAGCATAAACGCTACCCAGGCCAGGGCAGTCATAATGGTGCTCATATTGCCAGTGTCGCTCTTGGGGTTGTCCTTATTCAACGGCCACGCTCCGGGGATTTTTGGCAATACTCACTTGAGTGCGAGTACACCACCAGATACACAATAGCAAAATCACTTGCACCACCAAGCGAATACTCAAGGCGTATTCAGGTACGTCGGGAAAAAGCTCGGGGTGCAGCCACATGTGTATATTTGCAGGACTGACGCACAATACAAGCAGTATTAATCCGTTGCCTGCCCACACTCGAAAACGTGGAATAAGAATACCTATCGCGCCGATTATCTCAAAGACTCCGCTGATGTACACCCACTCAAGGTGATGGCCCACATACGGCGGCATGATGGAAACAAAAAAGTCGGGGTTGGTGAAATGGCTTATTCCGCCGAACATAAACCAGGAAAAAACTACGGCGAGTCCAAGATATTTCCACATTTACATCATCGCCCAGCTAAACCAGCCGACCAAGGCTGAAGTTAAAGTAGCACGCATTAACACGCGTTCGTCTATTTTGGACAATTCGCCAAGGGGGTCACCTGTCTTCCTTGTGCGCATGAGTACTGGCCATTCTATAACCGCAGCAAAGGCAAAACTTGCAACGCCGGAGGCCACCAGAGCAGCACGCCCAGCGGTGTCTGTCGGGATGCACAGCCATAAAAGCGCAATACCGGCTAATCCGCCGAAACTGCCAGCTATACTCATTGTGTAAAATTGTTTCAGGTTGTTTTTGGGGAATGACCAGTCGAATACAAATAAACTCATTTTTTTCGGTATTTCATAGTCCCCTGCAGTTAGGCGCGCACCCAGATAATGAAACCATTCGTGCACCAGGGTAGTGGTGGCAAAGCCTGCCACGATACCAGTGACAATACTCAGGAGCGATGCGATCGCCAGGCCTGTAATTGCGCTCCAACTATCTGCAGCGGCAAACAAACTCAATGCTGTCATCCAAACTAGCGAGTGAAAAACTGCAATTTTCCCTAGGCGCATGCCGCGCGAAGGCAATGATTGTGAGCCCGGAGGCCTCTCTTGTGTCATTAAAGCTCGTGCTCTAAAGGTCAGGTAAATTTAGTGGTTATATGGGTCCCTTGCGAACGGATCAACCCTCTTTCTATCGGTATACTACGTTGATTTGCAGGTTTGAGATCACAAATACTGACCTGGAAGCAATAAAACCTTACAATGTCTGGTATTGAACCGGGGCATAATTCTAGCAAATTCAACCGGTTTGTTTTAACTAATTATGGGATTAACATGAACTCGATAAGATCTTTATCCGCACTCTTGGTATTGCTGGTAGTTGGTTTGTCTGGTACCGCCAGCGCAGGCTCTCTCAATGTCGGAGATATGGCGCCGAACTTTGTACTGTCGGCCAGTGACGGGAATAGCTATGACCTGGCTTTTTTTAAAAACAAGCGCGCCGTAGTTATCGCCTGGTTCCCCAAGGCTTATACCTCAGGCTGCACTATTGAATGCAAATCCTTGGCGGAGAATGGGCATTTGATCCGCAAATACGACGTTGCCTACTTTATGGCGAGCGTCGATAGCGTCGAGGACAACACCGGTTTTGCAAAGGAGAATCGTGCTGATTTTCCACTTCTTAGTGACCCGGAAGGCGTAACTGCTGCCGCTTATGGTGTATTAAGTGAGGGTGGGTATGCGCAGCGCCAAACGTTTTACATTGGCATTGACGGACGCATTCTTAAGATAGATTCCGCTGTTGTTCCGGAAACCTCAGCGCAGGATATCGTCGACAATCTTGAAGCGCTTGAGATTGCGCCGTTAAATCCGGGACCTTGAAATAGGTCTAGTCTTTATGCCTTGCGGCGCGCAATCTATAATTCGACCTGTTTGTGCCCTGAGCACCGCCGGCCACTGATAAAATCATGCTTTTTTCCCTGACTACACTTCGAGAACTATTGCGACTGTCGCTGCCTATGGTGGTCTCACAGGGCGCTTTCGCTGTAATGATCTTTACCGATCGCTGGTTTATGTCACAAATTGATGCCACCCACATTGCGGCATCTCTTGGCGGTGGCGTGGCTGCTTTTTTCAGCTTTTCGCTATTTATGGGGGTAATCACCTATGCCAATGCATTGGTGGCCCAATATTATGGCGCAGGTGAACACTCTAAATGTCCGCGAGTAGTGACCCAGGGTATATTCATGGCAGTGTGCTGCATCCCTTTGCTCGCACTTGGGTCATATTTTGTCGGCGGTCTGTTTGGCAAAATGGGCCATGATCCTGAGCAGGTTGAATTGGAACGGGTATATTTCTATATCCTCATGGGCGGTAGCTTTTTTACACTTGCTAAGGCCTGCATCGCCTGCTACTTCTCTGGGATAGGCCGTACGAAGGTAGTGATGGTCAGTGATGTTTTGGGCGTACTGCTTAATATCCCCCTCACCTGGATGTTAGTGTTCGGCAAGTTCGGGCTGCCAGAAATGGGCCTGGCAGGGGCAGGGCTCAGCACTGTCATCGCTTCCGTTTTTTCGATAGTGCTCTTTCTCTGCTTCTATTTCGAAAAGGAGCACCGTCAGCACTTCAAGGTATTGGAATCCTTTCACCTGGACACTCGTATCCTGAAGCGCTATTTGCGGCTCGGAACACCGTCAGGGCTTGAAAGTTTCATGAATACGGCCACTTTCAACCTGTTTTTACTGATGTTTCAGTCCTACGGGGTAGTGCAGGGTGCCGCTATGGCAATTGTGTTCAATTGGGACATGTTGTCATTTGTGCCGATGATTGGTCTGAGCATCGGGGTTATGAGTCTCATAGGCCGTTTTGTTGGCGCCAACGACATGCAAACCGCAAACCAGGTGATTTCATCAGGATTTATTTTAGCCATGTCCTATTCAGGGATCCTGGCGGTAGTCTTCCTGGTATTCAGAGTACATCTGGTAGATGTGTTTACAACACCGGGGGTAGAATTTGCCGAGATTCGTGACCTGGCCAGCCAGATGATGGTGGGGTTATGCACTTATATGGTTGCAGATGCGATTATTCTTATCGCCGGGGGCGCCTTGCGCGGTGCAGGTGATACGCGCTGGATAATGATGGCGTCTATCAGTTTGCACATGCTGATGCTGATAGCGCAGTATTTCATCATCATGGTTTACGACTATGGGCCGATGGTGTCCTGGTGGACTTTTGTGGTGATGTTGATTTCCCTTGCTGCAATTTATCTGTGGCGATTACTTGGCGGGGTATGGCGTCAACCCGAGCGGCTCGCCAGGGTGATGGCGGAATAAGCTACCGCCCTCTGCAAATCGGGGATTAGAGGGTAAGTATCCGCCGCAACAGACTGTCATCGCCCTTGTTTTGTTCCCGGAGCAGAAGAAGCTCGTCGAGTTGTTCTTCAATTTCGTCCGCAACCTGGTTGCGAATAATGCGTAAGTTTTTCTTGGTAAGCGTTTGACCCTTATAGTTTGACAGATCAACGGGTTCGCCAAAGCCCAGATAACAGCGCTGCGGTTTTGGAAACAAAGAGCCCAGCGTGCCCACAGGAATTGGCGGCAGCATATCGGTACGGGTGTCTTCAGTGAGCAGGCCGAAACGCGACATTAGGCGGCCCAGTGGGGAATCCGGAAGATCACTCCCCTCCATATAATGGCCATAGAACTCATCCGGGCCAACGATACCAAAGGGCATTATGGTATAGCCGTGCATGGCGGCGAGCCTGACAAAGCCATAGCGTTCTTTCCACTGTAGCGAGTAGATATCACTGCTGGGTTTAACGGCCTCGTGGGCGCCGCCGGGGAAAACCAAAAGGTCTTGCCCGTCTTCCATCATTGCGCTGCAAACCTCAGGGTGCCCCATAACACCACCAGCCCTAAGTACCAACTTGGCGACCCGAGGTACGCTGAAGAGAAATTTGTCGCCCAGCCCCCTTGGGAATCTGCCCAGTTCCTTTTGCATTACCGGTGCTAGGACTATCCCGTCCAGGGCAAATAGGGAATGATTTCCGACAAACAAGCAGGGGCGGTCGGGAATATTTTCTGCTCCGGTCATCATAGGTTTGAACATGCGCTGGACGATTTTGTAGGTGATGTCCAGATCCCGACCGGTGGGCGGTTTTACTGCGAGTGCTGTGGCGATATGGTCGGCCAGGGCATCGGCATCCAGGGGTTGGTTATCTTTGTCGAAAGCGGCCATAAGTTGTATTTGCATCAGTTGTCGTAACATCTAAGTATATCTGTATTGGTGGCGCGCTGTCATTATTGGAACCGGTATAGAGCGCTATGGGCAGCCTGGTGGTGTGACTTATTACGGTATGGTGCTAGTCTTGCCTGCGATTGTAGTTAACGACTTGTACTTGGGGGTAGGCACTGTGGATATGAAAGGCAAACATGTTGTAATTACCGGGCCTACGGCGGGAATTGGCCGTAGTGCTGCATTAAACCTCGCAGGACGAGGCGCGGAGCTTACGTTGCTGTGTCGTAATGCCAGTAAAGGCGCAGAACTGCAGCGGGAAATTGAAGACGCCGGCGGTGCCAGAGCCAATATGGTTCTTATGGATATGGCCGAGCTGGGGAGCGTGAAAAAAGCCGCTGCCGAAGTATTGGCCATGGCGCGGCCAGTTGATGTACTCCTGAACAATGCCGGGGTTGTAAACACAGTCCGGTGTGAAACGCTTGACGGATTTGAAGAAACCCTGGCGGTTAATCATTTCGCGCCCTTCCTTCTTACAGGGTTACTGTTGCCGGCGATACAGCAGGCCAACTCCGCGCGCATTGTTACCGTAGCGTCAGATGCCCACGCTTTTGTAAAGAGCATGGGCTTTGAGGACATGCATGCACAAAAAAACTATAAGACATTTCGTGAATATGGTCGGTCAAAATTGGCGAACATCCTGTTCAATCGCGAGCTTGCAAATCGCTTGCGGGGCCAGGAAATCACCGTCAACTGCCTGCATCCAGGGGCTGTAGCGACGTCGTTGGCGAGCCAGAACAAAGGCCTGGTCTCCAGGATAGTGCCCCTGTTATTGAAACCCTTTTTTCGATCCCCGGACAAAGGCGCTGAAACATCCATCTATTTATGTACTAATGATGAGGTGAGTAAGGTTAGTGGGGAGTATTTTAGCAACTGCAAAATTACCCTGGCCAAGCCCTGGGCAAGAGACGATGACGCCGCGAAGCGTCTGTGGTCTTACACACAGGAATGTATCGGCTTCCACTATCCGGTATAGTCCATCTCCAGCAAATGATTTTATTCAAAAATGAGGATTCCAAATGACAACTCAAGGTTTACAACTCCGTTCACTGGTTAAAGATGACAACACACTTGAACTTTCTTTAGTCGAGGTAGAAACCCCTGAACCGGGGCCGGACGAGATTGTCGTTCGGATGGAGGCAGCGCCTCTCAATCCCTCAGATCTGGCCCTGTTGTTTGGCCCGGCGGATATGTCTACAGCGAAGGTTTCCGGTACGTCTGAGCGTCCAGTGATCAGCGCCGACATTCCACAGAATCTGATGAAAATGGTAACAGCGCGTATCGGTCAGTCGCTGCCTGTTGGCAATGAGGGTTCCGGGGTGGTGGTTGCTGCAGGTTCCTCTGACGCAGCGCAGGCAATGCTCGGAAATATGGTCGGTCTGGTAGGTGGGGATATGTACTGCCAATACCGCTGTGTCAATGTATTTCAGGCGCTGGCGCTGGAAGAGGGCACCACAGCCGCTCAGGGAGCCTCGTGCTTTGTCAATCCACTGACTGCGCTGGCAATGGTTGAAACCATGAGAGCAGAGGGGCATAAGGCACTGGTACACACAGCCGCGGCATCAAACCTGGGGCAGATGTTAAACCGCATCTGCATTAACGAGGGTGTCGACCTGGTAAATATCGTGCGCAAGCCTGAGCAGGAAGAAATACTCAAGGCACTGGGCGCAAAGATTATCTGCAACTCCAGCTCGGACACTTTCTACAGTGATTTGACCGAGGCGCTGGTCCAAACGGGCGCTACTATCGCTTTTGATGCTACAGGTGGCGGTAAACTTGGCAGCGATATTCTCACCTGTATGGAAGCTGCTGCAGCACGCTCCATGGGCGAGTACAATCGCTATGGGTCCGATGTTTATAAGCAACTTTACATTTACGGTGGACTGGATCGCAGCCCTACCGTATTGAGCCGAAACTTTGGTTTCTCCTGGGGTGTTGGTGGGTTTTTGCTGACTCCCTTCCTGCAAAAAGCGGGCATGCAAAAGGCGATGGAATTACGTGCCAAAGTCGCCGCGGAGATCACTACGACCTTTGCCAGTAACTACACCAGTGAAGTATCACTAGCTGAAGCTTTGTCGATGGATGCGATTTCTGTCTATAGCAAGCAGGCTACGGGCGAAAAGTTCCTCATTCTTCCGCAAAAGTAACAGGCGCTGGATTTCAGATCCTGGACTTGGTTGCCGAGCTGTTCTGGCTCGGTAACCAACAGTTATAGACTTTTTAGTAGAGTAAATTACATGCAAATCAAAATTCTGGGGCTATTCCTGGGTGTAGCTTTGTCATCTGTAAACCATGCGAATAACGCTCCCGGCGCTACCCCTACCGACGGGGCTTCAAAGGCACGAATTTTTGAATTTAATTACGAAGTTTTGGCGGCTGAATTTCCGAGTAACGAAGCGGTAGATATTTATATTCCTGTACCTGCCCAACATCAGGGGCAAAAGGTCATCGAACAAGATTTTCGATCGTCTTTTGAGGGGCGCGAGGGCCGCGATACCACGTTCAATAACGGTTATTACCATATTCACCGGCCCGCAAACGTCAATGGCCCCATTGATGCTTCGTTAAGTTGGACCGTTAGTCGCACATTGGTAAGCGCTGGTGATGAGCAGGGTTTGACGCAGCGGGAGCGCGAGCAATACCTGGCGGCAAATGCGCTAGTGCCCGTGGCCGACCCGATACTAGAGCCCATTTTGGAGGAAATTCACAAGCTGCGCGTGGATGATTCTCCGGCTGCCACAGCCAGGGCGATCTACGACTGGGTAGTGGATAATGTTGAATACAAAAAAATTGGCACGGGCTGGGGCAATGGAGATACCTACTGGGCTTGCAGTGAGCGCTATGGCAACTGCACCGATTTTCATGCCCTGTTCATTTCGCTGGCCCGCTCTGAAGGAATACCCGCCCGTTTTGAAATAGGCTTTCCCGTGCCTGCGGAGCGTGCAGAAGGTGATATTGGCGGCTATCACTGCTGGGTACAGTTTTACTTGCCAGACCAAGGCTGGATACCTATTGATGCGTCAGAAGCCGCCAAACACCCAGAGGATAAGGAGCTATATTACGGCACTCACCCGACCGATCGAATACATTTCACCACCGGTAGGGATATTGTCGTCTCCACCGTTAGCGAAAAGATGCCGCTGAATTATTTTATTTATCCCTACGTTGAAGTGGGCGGGAAACCCTGGAAGGTTAAACTCGACACCCACTTCAGCTATCGGGAAATAAGCGAGTAGCCTAGAAAACCGGCATACCACTTATATAGGGGTGAATTGCGATAACGAGCGCAATCACAATTGCCGTGACCAACAATGTAATTAATTCTGTGCCAATACCCGGAGCATCGCCTTTGATCCATACGCCCTCGCGTCGGTTAATGGCCAGAATTTCAACGCAAGACCATAGCCCCATGGCGCCGAAGAGAACGACTGAGCGGTTGTCTCCATTGACCAGTAAATGAGCGATGGCCCAAAGAAGCACACCGGTTAATTGCGGGTGTCTGATCCATAGTCGCAACCTTGAGGGCCTGTTGCTGACTATGAACAATAAAAACGCGATCGCAGCCAACGCCATGGCCCCATGTCTGAGTCCTGCCGGTGGCAGGTAGACAAGTTCGGGTTGTACGCTGCGCCAGCCCATGGACATCAGGACAAAGGACAGAATCAGCAGTAAAGAATATGTGCCTTTATAACCACCTTCACCGAGTTTCTTATGCCAGGCAGCTTTTAAACCCGGGGCAAGTGACGGAACGAGGTGTACGCCAGCGAAGAGCAGTAGTCCAAGAATAATCAGCGCCATCAGTAAAATCCTTCAGTTATTTTGCGAATTAGGATAACACTATTTGCGAACAATTCGATTATCCGGCCTTGTGATTGCGTAAGGAAAGTTTGTGTACTAATGCCGGGCTTACATGGCTAAGCACTGCTGCCTCCGTTAGAATGTGGATATGCTGCCTGACCACTTTATGGATTTACCTATAAGCGAGGTTCTCGAATCGATTCGAGAGACTCTTATGTGCCGTCATCAACTTGTTTTACAGGCCCCTCCAGGTGCGGGCAAGACAACCTTGGTACCCCTTTCATTGTTAAACGAGCCCTGGCTGCGCGAGCAAAAAATCCTGGTCCTGGAGCCGCGCAGGGTAGCCGCGCGGGCTGCAGCAATACGTATGGCGCAGTTGCTTGGTGAAAAGCCTGGCGAAACCGTAGGCTATCGAATTCGGCTGGATACCTGTGTCAGTGAAAAGACTCGAATTGAAGTAATCACTGAAGGTATTCTTACTCGCATGTTACAGAGCGATCCAGCGCTCGAGGGCGTTGGGCTCGTGATTTTTGATGAGTTTCATGAACGCAACCTCGATTCTGATCTTGGACTTGCACTCACGCTTGCCGGTCGAAGTCTCTATCGCCAAGAACCACAACTCAAACTGCTGGTAATGTCTGCCACATTGGACGGAGATGCTGTCGCGCAGTTGTTAGGTGATGCCCCGCTGATAAGCTCTGAAGGAAGGCAGTTTCCGGTTGCTGTTAGTTACGGGGCGAGTTACCAGCTCAGGGAATCAATCATTGGACCGACCGTGCACGCCATTAAGCAAGCTTTGGCAGAACAGGAAGGGAGTATATTGGTGTTTTTGCCGGGGCAGGGCGAAATTAACCGGGTTGCCAGAGACTTGTCACCGATAGTGTCCGCAGCCGGGGAGGGGCGAATCCTGATCGCGCCCCTTTACGGCGGCTTGCCTCTGGTACAGCAACAACAAGCGATAGAGGTGGCGCCAGTTGGTTCGCGTAAAATCGTTTTGGCCACCAATATTGCCGAAACCAGCCTTACTATAGAGGGTATTCACACGGTCGTTGACAGCGGGCTTGCACGGGTGCCTATATTCAGCCCCGCCACGGGCATGACTCGGCTTGATACCCGCCGCATCTCCAGTTCTTCCGCAGAACAGCGTATGGGCCGCGCGGGACGTCTCGGCCCAGGGCATTGTTATCGGCTGTGGAGTGAAGAGCAACACAGCCAGCTCGTCTGGCAGGATACGCCTGAAATTTTGCAGGCAGACCTGGCTCCGCTGGTATTACAATTACTCGCCTGGGGTGTGGACGACCCAGCTGAGCTCGATTGGCTCGATCCGCCGCCAGAAGGTCCTTACAAGCAGGCGATATCTCAGTTGCTGTCCTGCGGTGCCCTCTACGAAGGTGTGGCAGGGCAGTACCAATTGACCCCCCACGGCGTGCGCATCTCCTTAATGCCCTTGCATCCCCGGCTTGCGCACATGTTGTTGGTCGGCTGCGATATTCACGCTATGCACACAGCATGTCTCCTTGCCGCGCTGCTATCTGAACGCAATCCCCTGGCATCTTCTGGTGTAGACGTGGCAGGAGCGATACAAATTTTAAAGGGCGAGCAGCCCTGTCCTAAACCACTTACATCTTGGCTCAAACGTACACGTCAACAGGCCAACCGATTCAGTAAAACCTGTGCCCAGGTTCACAAACCGCGAAAGTTTGCGCTTCCGGTCAACGAAGCTGACGCGTTGGGCGTCTTGTTGGCCAGTGCTTATACGGACAGGGTTGGGCGGCTACGCCCCGGTGGTGACCACAGTCGTTACCAACTCAGCAACGGTCGCAGCGCCACACTCCCGGCCGAGGATAGTCTTGCGGGTCAGCAGTGGATTGCCGTCGCAGAGGTAGGAGGCCATATTGGTGAGTCTGCCGATCGGATATACAGCGCCACGGCCCTGAACCCAGCCATGTTTCAAGAGATACTGTCACCGCTGTTGATTCAGGACGACCACGTGGAATGGGACAGGAAGAGTAATCAGTTTGTTGCCGAGGCGCGCACCATGCTGGGGAATATTGTTGTCTCACGCGAAGCGCTGACGAATGTACCTGAGGCTGCCCGCAATGAGGCCTTGCTTGGCGTTGTTCGAAAGGAAGGGCTTGCACTGTTACCCTGGTCGCGAAATCTGGAGCTTTGGCGTGCACGGGTTATGTTATTGCGTGCGGCAGAGCTTGGCACGCTCGAAGAGCAAAATGAAAATACACGTAGCGATGTAATCCCAGCGACGAGCCAATGGCCCGACCTGTCCAGCGAAACACTCTTGGCAACACTTGAAGGTTGGCTGGCGCCTTACCTGGGAGATATAAAACGTCTGGAGGATTTTCAAAAAATTGATCTGAAGGCTATATTGTACTCTCTATTGCCCTGGCCTTTACCCCTGGATCTCGAGCGTTTGGCGCCTGAACAATTGGTCGTACCCAGCGGTTCCCGAATCACTATCGATTACAATGAGTACCCACCTGTACTGGCGGTAAAGCTGCAGGAAATGTTTGGTTGCGATGAAACCCCGGGAGTTGCTAATGGCCAGATTCCTCTGCAAGTTCATCTACTTTCGCCTGCAGGCCGGCCGCTGCAAATAACCCAGGATCTTGCCGGGTTTTGGCGCAGCAGTTATCAGGACGTAAAAAAAGACATGCGTGGGCGCTATCCAAAGCACCCGTGGCCGGATGATCCGCTGCAGGCGGTCGCCACTCGTCACACCAAGAAACGGGCAGAGAAAATCTGATAGGGAGATTGCATCAATGTATATACGACAGGGATTGCTTGCAGGCGTTTTTGTGCTGTCATTGACAGCTTGCGGTATGTTCAGTGAAAAGTTCGGCGCCGACAATGATTCACCGACAGAAAACGGCAGGGAAGAAGTGACCGATGACTGGTCCTGTGAATCAAACGATTCGGGAGAATGGGATTGCTACCAGGCCAGCCCAGATGAGGACGCCTCTGCCAGATCCGAGGAAGCCCCTACCTTGGTGGAACCTGCTGGGGTAGTAGCGACCAGTGCAATGGACTCAAAGCCGACAGTTGTCGCGCCAACGGTCGAAGAGGCGACAGTAGCAGCTGGAGTTAGTATTGAGCCCAGTCAGGGCGATGAAGCGGCGTATTTGCAGGACAATTACGATTGGCAGCAGTTGTCTTCAGATGCTTATGTGTTGCAGTTGGCAGCTCATACGAGCCGTGAAAATGCTCAACTCGCGCTCACTACTCTAGATGCACCGGACGCTAAAATCGTAAAAACCTGGTCTGACGATGGGGATGTGTATGTGATTATTGCCGGCAGTTATCCCGATAAGCCTACGGCGGAAGCGGCGGCGAATGTCTATTTAGAGAGCAACGCTGACGCCACATACTGGATCAGGAGTACAGCGAATTTTCTCAAAGCGATTTAGGGGAAGTACCTAAACATTTTCGTACTCGTTTCCGGTGTGGATATTCTCGTCATCGACTGCGCCCTTGCGAACACCGGTAAAGATTAACAAATCCTCAAGTATCATGTAGAGACAGGGAACCAGGAAAAGCGTAATGGTGGTTCCAACCAGCACGCCAAAGGCCAGAGATATAGCCATGGGGACAAACATGCTAAGGGATATTGTGTTGTCCATAATGATGGGCGCCAGTCCGACAAAGGTCGTGATACTGGTCAGTACAATTGGGCGAAACCGCACAGCACCGGAATGGCTGACCACCCAGGCAAGGCTTTGACCAGAGGTCCTTTGTCTATTGATATAGTCAACCAATACCAGTGAAGAGTTCACCACCACACCCGACAGGGCCACGATTCCCAGCAGAGAAAAGAACACCAGGTCTTTACCCATAATAAGGTGGCCAATTATGGCTCCAACCGCACCAAAGGGGATAACGCTCATTATCACCAGGGGCTGTAGATAAGACTGCAGCGGAATGGCTAACAGCGCATATATAACGATCAGAGCCAGGGCAGCACTGCTCATCAGGCTACCCACGGACTCGCTGGATTCCTCGGCTTCGCCTGACAATTGATAGCCAACACCCGGGTGACGTTTCAGAATGTCGACCAACGCGTCTTCTTCGAGAGCGGCCAATACTGCCTCTGGCGTATTCACTGATCTGTTAACACCCGCAATGACGCGCACTACACGTCGCCCATCCACACGGTTAATGGTGGTGTATCCCCGTGACAGTGTCGCTTTTGCGACACTTGCGAACGGAACTTCTGTACCTTCCCCAGTGCGTATTCGCATGTCTTCCAGATCGCCCAATGAACGCCGCTCATTTCCCGGGTAGCGCACCATGACGCGCACATCGTCTTTGCCGCGTTGAATTCGTTGGGCCTCGTAGCCGTAGAAAGCATGGCGAACTTGCAGCCCCAAATCACTCATGGTCAAACCAAGACTGCGGGCTTTAGGCAGTAGTTCAAGTTGCACTTCCTGTTTGCCCGCACGGAATGTATCGGTGATATCAATGACACCCGAATACCCCTGCAGGTTCTGTCTTAGTTCTGCAGCCGCGGAGCGAAGTTCATCGAAATCCTTGCCGTATAACTCAATATCTATGGCGTCACCCATGCCGAAGGCTTCAGCGGTAAACCCTAATTCTATAGCGTCCGGTATAGAACCTGTGAGCTCTCGCCACCTGTAGGCATAGGCTTGCGTAGATGTGCCGGAATAGTCTCTGGGCAAATTCAGCTCAACGGCAATTTCTGCCACATTACTCTGGGCGGTATTGGAAAAACTGACACTGCCCTTGGGAATAAACGAGCCGATACTGGCAAAGATATGACGGATTTTACTGGGCTCACCCTCGAGTAGGTCGGCGTCCAATTCTTCTCGCAGCAGCTCCGCCGCGTCTTCGATTCGGGCTGTCGCTCTCGCTGTTTCCTCTATAGGTGTCCCCTCTGGCATAGTCAACGTGGAATACAATCGAGTACCTTCAACAGCGGGGAAAAACTGAAAGACCATGCGGCCACTGGAAAAAAGGGCAAGTGTTATGGCGAGAATTCCAATAGCCAGGGCGAGACAAACATAGCGCCATTCTATTGCCAACCTGACGGCGGGCTGATAGTGATGGCTGGCGACCCGTTCCAGCCCACCGGATAGTCTAGCTTGCAGTACCAGCCAGCGGGTAATCAGGGCATTGTTACTTGTTTCTTTTTCGGCTTTGCGATGTGCCAAATGCGACGGCAAGATAAATTGTGACTCGATGATACTGAAGAACAGGGCAATGATGACAGTCAAGGCAATGACGCCAAAAAAACCACCCATGCTACCCGGGATATTCAAAATAGGGATAAAAGTCGCCATGGTGGTAAAAACGCCGAAAATGACGGGCACCGTCACTTCCTTGGTGCCAAGAGATGCCGCCAACAACCGGGACTTACCTTGTTGTTCATAGGCGTAAATGCGCTCTCCGACGACAATGGCATCATCCACAAGTATTCCCAGTACCAGAATAAAAGCCATAACCGAGACTGTGCTGATTGATATATCAAATACGGGAAACATGGCCACCGCCCCGAGCATGGCAACTGGAATGCCGGCGGCGACCCAAAGAGCGAGTTGAAATCGAAGAAACAGGGTTAGTACCAGTAACACCAGCAGTAAACCGCTGCGCGCATTTTTGGTGAGCGCATCCAGACGATCTACAAGATCCTGGGATTCATCCTGCCAGACTGTCAGCTCAATTCCCTCTGGCAACCGGGCCTGCTCCTGCAGCAAATAGCTTTTAACCTGATCGGCAATTTCCAGTATGTCTTCTTTACCAATTCGCGATACTTTCACGGTAAGCGACGGGTTGCCGTCGAAACGTGCGAGCAAGTCACTCTCTTCAAAACCGTCTACCACTGTCGCCAATTCGCCCAGCGTGACACGTGTCCCATCATTCTGGGTCAGCACGATAATATCTTCAAAATCACGCCCACGATAAGCCTGACCCTTGGTGCGTAGTAGGATTTCACCGCCCTGGGTTTTCAAGGACCCACCGGGCACATCCAGAGAGCTCTGTTCGATAGCCCTCCCTATTTCCGCCAGAGTCAAACCATGCCGGCGTAAGGTTTGTTCGCTTACCTCTATGGATATCTCGTAGGGTCTGGCAAACACCAGTTCTACCTGGGATATGCCGGGGAGAGCCGCTATGTCGTCTCTGACACGTTGTCCAATAAATTTAAGCGTCCGTTCGTCGGCATTTCCTGAAATCGCCACATTGAGTACAGTTGCCTGAAACGTGACTTCGCTGGTAATGGGTTTTTCGGTTTCGCTGGGGAAGGTATCAATTGCGTCGACCTTACTCTTGATATTATTGCTGACTTTGCTTTTGTCCACCCCGTCTACCAGTTCGATGAACACAGAGCAATAACCTTCAGACGCTGTAGAGCGGATACGGTCAATGCCCTCGGAACCCTCTACCGCCTCTTCGATGCGAATACACACTGCTTCCTCTACTTCGGCAGGTGCTGCTCCCAGATAGGGCACTTTAATCTGGACTGCGTCGACTTCTATATTCGGGAATTCTTCCTGATGAATATTGGGTAGGGCCAGCAAACCAGCAACTGCCAGGATCATCATTAACAGATTGGAAGCGACCGGGTTATTTATGAACCAGTTGATTATAGTATTCATAGGAGAATTACTCGAAAACCGGTTCGACCTGCATACCTTCTACCACGGTTTGCATGGGAGAAAGGCAGACGAGTTCGCCATCGGCTAAGCCGGAGTCGATGAGAACTTCATCGTGTTCCAGGCGTAATATTGAGACGTCGCGGAAATGCAAGCGGTTATTATCATCGACAATAAGTACTTGATTGTTGTCGCGGATTACCGAGCGGGGCAGTCTGACAACGCCTTTGACTTCACGACCACGGATACTGGCCTGAACAAACAGGCCCACTGGCACGGACAACTCAGTTGCGCTGCCCATGGGACGATTTTCAAAGCGTGCGACGCCGTATGCCATTCTCGAACGCTCGTCTATTTGAGCCTCAGTACGGATAAGTTCACCAGACCAACTAAAACTTAGGCTGCCAAATTCCGCCGTGGCGGTTACAGCCGGTCGAATGTCGGCGGGAATTTGTCCCCTGCGCACCATCGCTGTGCCTATATAGGACAGCTGATCGGGAGCGATTGGCAATCTGACTTCCACAAAATCCGTTGAGTAAATGGTGCCGATGCTGTTGCCCCTGGCCACAAACTGTCCAAGATCTACCTGTTCTTCTCTGACCAGGCCTTTAAACGGAGCAACAAGGTTTGTTCTTTCGAGATCGCGCTTTGCCTGATCCTGGTCGGCGCGACTTTCAACCAGGTTTGCATCGGCGACCCTGGACGCGCGCTTACCAGAATCCAATTGAGATTGACTGGCCAGCTGCTGATCGTGCAAGCGTTGAAGTCGCTTAAGTTCGTCCCTGGCGAAACTTGCTTCGACTTCAGCACGATCCACCTGTGCGCCGGATCGCTCGACGGAGGTTTTATAATCAGCGTCGTCAATTCTCAGAAGAACATCATTGGCTTCAAATGAGCCGCCATCAACCAGGGCGGGGGAAATCCACATCACGCGGCCAGAAACTTCCGGTATCAATTCGCTTTCTCTGCGCGGCTGCACGGTTCCCTGTGATTTGATCAGCAGGTGTTCAGCACGAGCTTCGACCCGTTTTACCCTTACTGTTGTTGCCAGCGGTTCATAGGGCTCGGGAACCATCGCGGGCTTTACTGCAATCAGAGTTGCGGCCGCACCCAGGCAAAGTGCAAGTGCGATGAGGGGATAGAGTATTTTCTTGTTCATTGCGGCTCCAAAAGGGGCAGCTATGGTACTTTAATATGCAGTGTATTTGTTAACATGACGAAATTATTAGGTCGCGGCACGCTTAGCCGCCTATTTGCGATTTTACCAGGTTAACCATGTTTTCAAGATCACCTTCTGCCATAGGTTTCTGGGTGAAAAACACAACACTGCCCTGTTTATCCAGGATAGCCAGAGCAAAGCCCTTTTTGCTCAAGTCCCAACTCTTTAAGCCGGCACCATTTTCATCCACAACCAGTGTGGATTTGGGGAACTTACGTTTGCTGTCTTCAACCTCCGATACCACTAAACCAGCGGTACCCCAGAGCGCATCATCCAGATTGATGATAGTGGTAACGTGAAAATCCTCGGGCGAGAACGCTTCAGCGAGTTTGTCCGTAAACGGGCTGTAGGCCTTGCTCGCGGAGCGGGTAGCGGCGACATACTGTAAAACATGTACTTTGCCTGGGTTTATATCTGAGGACCAGGGTGAGTAAGTGATTGAGTCACCATCGAGTAACATCTGCCCGCGATCGTCAATAGCAAGTGGGGG
The DNA here is from genome assembly GCA_036961345.1 of Halioglobus sp. Classification (GTDB taxonomy): domain Bacteria; phylum Pseudomonadota; class Gammaproteobacteria; order Pseudomonadales; family Halieaceae; genus JBALVT01. The sequence continues at coordinate 5,024 of JBALVT010000008.1, read as the reverse complement.
AAGGGCGCTATTCAAAATGGGTGTGTCCGCCTGGGCGTAGTTTGCGATGGCGCCCAGAACAAACGCCGATATAATTGCTTTTAACGACATCTTTTTAAACTCCTGATTTAGCTCTTCAAAATGTTCAATTAAATAATAGCGTGTTAACGCCGGCTTTTGCGAGTGGGTTTTTTTGGCGATCTCGGCAAACCGTTGTGCTGCGTCGCGAACGGTTGGCTACCAGCGGGAACCCTCTGTTGTCTCTTGGGCGGCTGCCTCGGCGGTACCAAATGTAACTTGCCATTGCCAATGAGATCTGCCCGACCCATTTTTTTGAGAGCCTTACGTAAATCGGGCCAATTGTCCGAATCGTGGTATCGCAAAAATGCCTTGTGCAATTGCCGTTTTCCAAGATCTTTTACCGTGGGCATGTTGTCACTCTTGTGACTGACTTTTTTCAAGGGGTTTTTACCGCTGTGGTACATGGCTGTGGCGGTGGCCATGGGTGACGGGTAAAAGGTTTGCACCTGATCGGCGCGAAACTTATTGCGCTTTAACCACAGTGCCAGGTTCATCATGTCCTTATCTGAAGTACCCGGATGTGCCGCGATAAAATAGGGGATCAGATATTGTTCTTTACCAGCTTCTTTCGAGTATTTTTCGAACATGGCTTTGAATTTGTCGTAACTGCCAATACCCGGTTTCATCATGCGTGACAGAGGGCCCTCTTCAGTATGTTCCGGGGCAATTTTTAGGTAACCGCCCACGTGATGTGTAACCAGCTCCTTAACATACTCCGGAGTTTCAACAGCGAGATCATAACGAAGACCCGATGCAATCAGTACCTTCTTGACTCCGGGTACCGCTCTGGCTCGACGGTAAAGATTGACCAACGGGGTTTGGTCCGTATTCAAGTTTTTGCATATCCCGGGGAAAACACAGCTCAATTTCCGGCATTTGGCTTCAACTTCTTTACTCTTACAGGCTAAACGCCACATATTTGCGGTTGGGCCTCCGAGGTCAGAGATAACACCCGTGAAAGCCGGTGAGGTGTCGCGAATCGCCTCAAGCTCTCGAATAATGGAGTCTTCAGAGCGATTCTGAATGATTCGCCCCTCGTGTTCAGTGATGGAGCAAAAGGTACAACCACCAAAACATCCACGCATGATGTTGACCGAATGCCTGATCATTTCATAGGCGGGAATCGGTGCATCGCCATAGGAGGTGTGCGGCAGCCTGGTATAGGGCAGTTCAAAAACCCCGTCCAACTCTTCTGTTTCCAGTGGCAGTGGCGGTGGATTCAGCCAGACCAGTCGATCGCCATGGCTTTGTACCAAAGGCCTGGCATTGTAGGGATTGGTTTCTTTATGCAGAACGCGCGATGCGTGCGCATATAGCGCGCTGTCTGCCTTAACTGACTCATAAGAGGGAATGGCGATAACTTCGCGTTCGCTGCGAATAGCCCTGTCCATCAGAGTGACGACCTGGGGCTCGGTTTCAGCCGCTTCGTTGGACGTTGTTGAACAACTTTCTGTGCGAGTATCGATGTAGGGGTTGATCGGTGCTGTTGTGGGGCCAACAAGGTCTATAGCGGTGGAATCCACGACACGCCAACCTTCAGGGACGCGTTTACGGACAAAAGCGCTGCCTCGCAAGTCTCGAATCTCGTGCATCGGTTCGCCGCGTGCCAAACGGTGGGCGACGTCAACGATCGCTCGTTCGGCGTTGCCATACAGCAACAGGTCCGCTTGGCTATCGAGTAATATTGAGCGGCGAACTTTGTCGCTCCAGTAGTCATAGTGCGCGATACGGCGCAGGCTGGCTTCGATGCTACCGATAACAACTGGCACGTCTTTATAGGCTTCCCGGCAGCGCTGGCTATACACAATAACGGCTCTGTCTGGCCGTCGGTTACCCACATTATTTGGGGTATAGGCATCGTCGTTACGGCGCTTTTTATCGGCCGTATAGCGGTTTATCATTGAGTCCATATTGCCGGCAGCAACACCAAAGAACAGATTGGGTTTACCCAGCGCCATGAACGGCTCAGCACTGGTCCAGTCGGGCTGTGAAATAATACCCACACGAAAACCCTGGGCTTCTAAAGTTCGGCCTATTACAGCCATGCCAAAACTCGGGTGATCGACATAGGCATCACCCGTCACGACGATGATGTCGCAGCTATCCCAGCCCAGCGCATCCATTTCGGCGCGGGTCATGGGTAGCTCTGGGGCGGGACCAAAGCATTCCGCCCAGTGTTTGCGGTAGGAAAAAAGAGATTTAGGCATTCTGAATCAGGGTTAACTGCTGTTGAGTTACGGGGCGTCTATTATAGCTGTTTTTTGCTCAAGATGTTCGCCGCAAAAAGCGCAATAATGCGCATCGGGTTCGTGCCCGGAAGCACCGCAGGTCTTGCAGTTGCGGGAATTTCGCTGCAAGGTTTTTTGGGAACTCATTTCCGCGGCGAGTTCTGCGGTAATGATGCCTGTGGGTACCGCAATAATTGCGTACCCCATAAGCATTGCCAGCGCCGAAACAGCGCGCCCAGCGGCAGTAAGTGGTACCAGATCGCCATACCCCACGGTAGTTACCGTAACTATTGCCCAGTAAATACTTATGGGTATGTTATCGAAACCATTCTCAGCCCCTTCGATCACGTACATAAGGCAGCCAAATATCGTTGTAATGATGATCATCATGGAGAAGAACAGAAAAATCTTTCTCCCGGAAGCGCGCATCGCTGTTGCCAGTATGTTTGCCTCGGCGATAAACTCGAATAGGCGCAGTATTCTAAAAATGCGGAATATGCGTAGCAGGCGGATAATGAGGAGGGAAGATGCGCCCGGTAGCAAAAATGCGATATAGGTTGGTAGCAGTGCCAGCAGGTCTACAATTCCAAATCCGCTGAGCATGTATGCCTTGCGGTTTGGGGCGCACCAAATTCGGGTGAAGTATTCTACGGTAAAAAAAGCCGTGAAAATGAATTCCAGGCGTAAGTAGGTTTGGCCGTGGAGTATATGTAGCTCAGCGATCGAGTCGAGCATGATTATCAGCACGCTGACCAGAATTATCCAGATCAGGGCAATATCAAACCATTTCCCCATTGGCGTGGTTGTGCCGAAGATGACAGTGTGAAAGCTCTGTTGCAGGGGCGAGAGTTTTCTTTTGGCCATTTGCTCACTTCAGGTCGTTGAAACGGTTATTATTGCCCACACTATATTAAACCGGTATGGGTTTGTACAAGCCTGAACATTGGAGTTATCAGACATGGAATTACCTATCTATCAGGTAGATGCCTTTGCGACACGGGTTTTTAAAGGCAACCCCGCTGCAATTATGCCCCTGGAGCAGTGGTTGCCCGACGAAACATTGCAGGCGATAGCAATGGAAAACAACCTGTCTGAGACCGCCTACATTGTATCCGCGGACCAGGGTTATGAATTGCGCTGGTTTACGCCTGAGGTGGAGGTAGACCTGTGTGGGCATGCAACGCTTGCTGCTGCGCACGTGCTTTTTCATCATCTGGCAGAGGGTGGTGATTTGGTCCGCTTCCAGACGCGCAGCGGGGAGTTGCGAGTAAGGCGTTCCCCTCGCGGTCTCACTCTTGACTTTCCCGCAGCGCAACTGGTGACCACCCAGGTGGACGCGGCAGTATCAAAGGCCCTGGGGGCGAGGGCCACTAGTGCAGCAATCGCCCGTAGCAATGCGCACTCAGTCGTTTATGTATTTGACACACATGCACAGGTAGCCGGTTTGACCCCGGATTTTGCCGCATTACTTGCGGCCAGCGAGCATGCGGTAATCGCTACGGCCCCCGGAGACAATTGCGATTTTGTGTCTCGCTTTTTTGGCCCCAGTGTGGGTATTAATGAGGACCCTGTCACCGGATCTGCGCACTGTTCTTTGGTGCCTTATTGGTCAGAACGCCTGGGATTGACCAACTTGCTCGCAAAGCAAATTTCTTCTCGGGGAGGAGACCTGTCCTGTGAGATCCGGGATGGCAGGGTATTTATGACAGGTACCGGAATTACTTACATGACCGGCACAGTTTTGGCGGTGGCCTGAGTCGAGTTACTGGGCGCTAGCCGCGACGCTCTCTACTATAGCGCCTCACTGCATGACTTCCAGCAGCGTCGGCAAAAAGTTATTCATCAGCAGTGGCTGGGCCTCGACTGTTGGGTGTATGCCATCGGCCTGCATGAGTTTAGGGTCGGTGGCCACACCCGCCAAAAGAAAGGGGGCTAAGGTGCTATTGGTATTGTCTGCTACCACGACATAACTCTCCCTGAACCCTTCGGTATAGCGGTTGCCATAATTTGGCGGGATTTCCATCGGTACCAGTATCACCTTCGCATTAATCTCCCTGGCTTGTTCCACCATGCCCAACAAATTGGCTCTGAGAGTGATAATGGGGTAACCGCGCAGGCCGTCATTGCCACCAAGCTCTATTATCAGGAAGTTTGGCTGGTGTTTTTCAAGCAAGGCGGGAAGCCGTTGCAAAGCACCTGCGGTTGTCTCTCCGCTAATGCTGGCATTTACGATTGTATAATCCGGATGGGTGTTACCTAATTCCCGCCCCATTAAGGCAACCCAGCCCTGTTCGAGAGACATACCATAGGCCGCACTGATACTATCGCCCAGCACCAGAATTGTTTGTGATCCGGCCAGGGCCGGACGCAGTATAATCAGTAATAATATCCCCGCGAGTAAGCGGGTGAATCTAGAACAGAATAGGGCGTGTTTAATGATCAAGGTTGAAAATCTCCAAAAACGAATCCCCGTAGCGGGAACTGAGTTGGAGATACTGAAAGGGATTGACCTAGAAATCAAGAGTGGAGAGTCAGTTGCCATTGTCGGCACCTCCGGCTCAGGCAAATCAACCCTGCTAGGCCTATTGGCAGGTTTGGATGTTGCCAGCGCAGGTAGGGTGATTATCGACGGCACGGATTTAAGTCAATTGGATGAAGATGAGCGCGCGTTATTTCGGGGGGACACAGTGGGTTTCGTTTTTCAGTCGTTTCAGCTGCTGCCTGCACTCACGGCCT
>JBALVT010000089.1:5095-16377 GCA_036961345.1 Halioglobus sp. | reverse complement strand
GACAGCCTATATTGAGGAACCTATCCTCATGGGCTTGCATTCGACATAAGGCCACGTGGCATGGATCCCATTATTGCCGCTGATGAAGCTGTTTCGTCAGCACAACAACCAGGCAGCGCTGAACCGGCAAATCTCATGTTAGTAGACACACCGAAGCGTAATACCGGTACCGCGTTCCAGATCGACCCTGTCGATTCGGTACGTATCAATCTCAGCGCTGTTCAACGCCGCGTCGACACGCTCGGTGGTCGTCGCACGGTTAAAAAACAGTGGCAGGTCGCCTGGCTTCTCAAAGCGGTGTCCTGTATAGACTTGACGTCCCTTGCCGGTGATGACACACCGGGGCGCATCAGGCGGTTGTGCGCAAAAGCACGCAATCCGGTGCGCCAGGATATACTGGAGTCACTAGGTGTCGCCGAGCTCAAACTAACAACCGGGGCTGTGTGTGTTTATCACGAAATGATTGCACCAGCGGTGGCCGCGTTAGAAGGTTCCGGCGTGCCAGTTGCCGCAGTGTCCACGGGATTCCCTGCCGGACTTTCCCCACTGGAAACACGACTGCGGGAAATCGAATTGTCGGTTGCCGCTGGCGCCGCAGAAATCGACATTGTAATTAGCCGCCGCTTTGCGTTAACCGGCCAGTGGCACGCACTCTATGAGGAAGTAAAGGCCTACCGCGAGGCTTGCGGCGAGGCCCGGCTCAAAACCATACTCGCCACAGGAGAACTCGGTTCAATAGCCAATATCGCCAAGGCATCGATGGTTTGCATGATGGCCGGAGCCGATTACATCAAAACCTCTACCGGGATGGAATCGGTGAATGCGACACTACCGGTCAGTCTGGTTATGGTGCGTATGATAAGGCAGTACTATGAACAAACCGGGCAAAAAGTTGGATTTAAACCAGCCGGTGGTGTCAGTACAGCAAAGGCAGCGCTAAGTTACCTGACATTGATAAAGGAGGAGCTAGGGGACAGCTGGCTGGATCCTTACTACTTCAGGTTTGGTGCATCAAGTTTGTTGGGCGATATTGAACGCCAACTCGAGCATTCTGTAACAGGCCACTACTCCGCTTCCCACCATCACCCCTTGGCTTAAGAAGGTTGCATGAACAACGTTGAAGAGATATTCCACACTATGAGCTATGGCCCCGCGCTTGAGCAGTCAGACTATGTTGAGGCCTGGTTGGATGAACACAAAAACGGCTTCGACCTTTTCATCGATGGCCAATGGCGGACACCGCTTACCTCTACCGATACGATTACCACTCGCAATCCTGCTACCGGTGAGACGCTTGGAAAAATTGCCGCTGCTGGCAAGGACGATGTAGACAGTGCCGTCGCGGCTGCCGCTGCCGCATTCCCAGCCTGGTCGGGGTTGGCAGGCCATGAACGAGCGAAGTATCTCTATGCGCTGGCCAGGTCTGTACAAAAGAACAGTCGCTTCTTGGCCGTGTTGGAAACACTGGATAACGGTAAACCGATTCGAGAGACCCGAGACATAGATGTGCCCCTGGTTGCCCGCCATTTTTACCACCATGCCGGTTGGGCTCAACTGCTGGAAAGCGAAATGCCGGACCAACAACCACTGGGTGTAGTCGGCCAAATTATTCCCTGGAATTTTCCGCTATTGATGCTTGCCTGGAAGATTGCGCCCGCCATCGCCGCCGGCAATACTGTGGTTCTTAAACCCGCTGAATATACCAGTCTCACTGCCTTGTATTTTGCTCAGCTCTGCGAAGAAATCAATCTCCCTCCTGGCGTCATTAACATAGTGACGGGCAAAGGCGACACAGGCGAGCATATTGTCAAACACCCTGACATAGCGAAGATTGCGTTTACAGGTTCTACGCCTGTAGGCAAACGTATTCGTGAACAGACTGCCGGCTCAGGTAAAAAACTCTCTTTGGAGCTGGGCGGTAAATCCCCTTTCATTGTGTTTGAGGATGCCGACCTGGACAGTACGGTAGAAGGCTTGGTGGATGCTATCTGGTTCAATCAGGGACAAGTGTGCTGTGCCGGTTCAAGATTGCTGGTTCAGGAAGGAATAGCTGATCACCTCCTTGATAAAATCAAGGTGCGGCTGGAAAAATTCCGTCTCGGTAACCCTCTCGATAAAACCATTGATATGGGAGCCATTGTTGACCCCATACAGCGCGATCGCATAGAGACACTGGTGTCAGCAGGCGTTGATGGCGGCGCCACAAAATGGCAGCCGGCACTGGAATATCCGAAGGATGGTTGTTTTTATCCGCCTACTGTACTTACCGACGTCGACACCAGCAATATCGCCGCCAGAGAAGAAATTTTTGGTCCGGTACTGTCCGTGATGACATTCCGCACCCTAAATGAAGCGGTAGCACTGGCAAATAATATTCGCTTCGGACTGGCCGCCAGTATTTGGTCAGAAAATATTAACCGTGCGCTGGAAGTCTCGTCTCAGGTGAAGGCCGGCGTGGTTTGGGTAAATTGTACTAATCAATTTGATGCCGCCTGCGGTTTTGGTGGATATCGTGAATCCGGTTTTGGTCGCGAAGGTGGTAAGGAGGGAATGTACGAGTACCTCAAGCCTGAGCCGGATGATTTGCAAGACATCGACAACCTTATTCCGGTACCGCCAGTTTCTCCGGCGGCCACTATGACCCGGGGCAGCGCAATAGACCAAACGGCGAAACACTATATTGGCGGCAAGCAAGTTAGGGCCGATGGCGGCAACTCCACTGTCGTGTTGAACCATGCAGGAGAACCGGCTGGACTCGTCGCGCAGGGCAGTCGTAAAGATATTCGCGATGCGGTAGAGGCCGCGGCTAAAGCGGGTAGCTGGTCCTCGGTCACGGCACACACTCGTGCGCAAATTCTTTTCTACATAGCGGAAAATCTGGAGCGCAGGGCGACGGAGTTCGAAAAGACCCTGATTTCCCTAACGGGTGCGAGCAAACGAGATGCCAAAGCGGAGGTCAAAGCAGCGCTGAGCCGGCTTTTTAGCTATGGCGCCTGGGCCGATAAGTTTGACGGTGCGGTACATACGCCTCCACAACGCAACGTTGCCCTGGCGATCAATGAGCCGATGGGTGTCATCGGTATCGTATGCCCGGACATAAAGCCGTTGCTGTCGTTTATTTCACTCGTTGCACCTGCTATAGCAATGGGCAACCGTGTGGTGGCAGTGCCGTCAGAACGCTATCCACTGCTGGCAACGGATTTCTGCCAGGTACTGGAAACCTCCGACGTGCCCGCGGGCACACTAAACCTGGTTACTGGAGATCGTGAATCACTCGCTCAAGTGCTGGCGGAACATCATCAGGTAGATGCGCTGTGGTACCACGGTTCAACTGCCGGTAGTGAAATGGTAGAGAGAGCCTCGGCGTGCAATGTTAAACGCACCTGGGTAAATCACGGCAACGCAAGAAACTGGCTGTCAAATAAGAGTGGAGAAGGCCGATTATTTTTGCGAGAAGCGTGTCAGGTTAAAAATATCTGGCTGCCTTTTGGCGATGAAAGTTCCGGGGTAAAGTCTGGCTATTAAGCCCGCACCGTTAGCCAAACACCTGTAAAGACAACCACCAGCCCGGCGGCTTTTTGAAGATCAATAGGTTTTACCGTTAGGCCAAAGAGGCCAAAGTGATCCAGCAGGCTGCCGGTAAGCAACTGTCCGGCGACGATAAGCACCATTGCGGGTGCGGCACCGATGTGCGGAATCATATACGAGATAGCCGCGACCACGACCAAACCCAGTACACCACCGCACAACAGATACCAGGGTAGACTCTGCCAGCCACCGAGCTTTCCCCCTCCCATTATCAGCAGGGGCATTAACGCAGCGATAGCGCCGCCCAGATGAATAATAAACACGGCTTCGAGGATTCCCAGCCGCTGACCGATTATGCTCGAAAATGGGCCCTGCAGACCAATGGCAAGACCGCCTAGCAGGCCGATGAGTATTATGGGGAAAAGTGCAGCCATGATTTTGTCTCGTGTATTAACAGCGTTTTCGGTTCAAGATACTGTAACAATAGCCACAAAAGAGTACGATAGAAACAGCAGGCGCTAGGCCGTCAATTCGCGCAATTTTGGGGAAAATGTTAATGGCACAATTTACCGGCTTTATCGGGATTTTTCTAATCTTTGCATTGGCATTTTTTATGTCAAATAATCCGCGAGCTGTGAATTGGCGATTAATCATTTGCGGACTAAGCTTTCAGATGATTCTCGCCATGTTTATTCTGCGCACACCCTGGGGCCAGGGTCTGTTCGCTTTTTTGGGCAACGCGGTGGAGAAAATTCTGGGCTTTGCCAATGCCGGCGCAACATTTGTATTGGGGCCGTTGGCAGACAGTAGCTCTATGGCTTCTATCTTTGGTCCCGCCGGTTCTTTTATATTCGCATTTAAACTGGTTCCCACACTTATATTCATTGCCTCCCTGGCCGCCCTCGCCTACCACCTCGGTCTTATGCAGCGCATAGTGAATGGGGTTTCCTGGCTTATCTATCGCATAATGGGCGCCAGCGGATCCGAGGCAACATCTAATGCCGCCAGTGTGCTGGTGGGTCAGGTTGAAGCTCAAATACTCATTAAACCTTACATGCCAACTGTGACGCAGTCTGAATTGCTGGCGATCATGGCAGGGTCCATGGCCTGTATATCCGGGGCAATAATGGCGGTCTATATTCAAATGGGGGTTTCCGCTTCCTACATGATGGCGGCCAGTATAATGGCTATACCCGGTGCACTGGTGATTTCCAAAATTGTCTACCCGGAAACTGAAGAGTCTGTGACGCGCGGTGAAATTCAACTTGAAGTCGAAAAAACCTCTGTAAATTCGATTGACGCGATGGCCAAGGGTGCGGCGGATGGACTGAATATCGGTGTCATCGTCTGTGCCCTACTTATCGCAGCCATCGCCACCATTACGCTACTTGATTATCTGCTGGGCAAGCTGGGTTTAATGATGGTGAGTACGTTTTTTGACTCTGCGAAAGACGCCGTAATTTTGCATGTGGATTTGAACAACCTGAGCCTGGGCGGGATTCTTGGGGGCGTCTTTCGTTATGCCGCATTGGCAATGGGCGTACCACTGCAAGATGCAACTGTTGTGGGCGGGCTGATGGGCACTAAAATGGTCATCAATGAATTTGTGGCCTACAGTCAAATGACTGCTCTGAGTGGGGCAGAAGCGCTATCACCCAAATCGACAGTAATTGCCACTTTTGCCCTGTGTGGATTTGCCAACTTCAGTTCAGTGGCGATGCTAATAGGCGGCCTTGGGGAGCTGGCTCCTGAACGTAAATCTGATTTGGCCACATTAGGCATTCGCGCAATGATCGTCGGCACAATGGCCTCTTATTTATCTGCATCCATTGCTGGGCTTTTGTTCACTGACCCAGCCGTCACCGCTAGCCAGTCACTGCTTTTCCCATTGGTTATTATGATCCTGGGATCACTGGTCATTCTCGGGTTTCACCGCTCGACGAAAAACGCTGCTGCAACAGCAACAGTTTAGCAATAACTCATGAAGACATTTACCTCCTGTACTTTTGGAAAATTTCTTGGGGCTACCGGGCTTGTTCTGTTCGCCACTATGCTCCCCATATTCGCCAATGCGAAAACAGCGGATCTTATTGTCTATGGTGATTATGTTCTTACCATGGAACTAGATGAGCCGGTGTTGGAAGATGGCGCTGTAGTAATTGCGGCCAGTCAGATCATCGCAGTTGGCCCACGCGCAGAAATAGATCGTCTGTATGTGGCAACTCGTAGTATTAGCGGTAAAGGCCGAATTGTGCTTCCGGGACTGATAAACGGCCATACACACAGTGCAATGACATTGTTCCGGGGCATGGTGGATGATCTCGATCTTATGTCCTGGCTGAATGATTACATTTTTCCGATGGAAGGCCGCTTTGTCAGCCCTGAATTTGTGCGCACCGGTTCTACACTCGCTTGCTGGGAGATGATCCGCGGAGGCACCACTACTTTCGTTGATATGTATTTTTATCCGGATGAAATCGCCCGGGTGGTTGATCAGTGTGGGTTGAGAGCAGTGATTGGCGCGCCCCACATAGATTATCCCAGTCCCGGGTTTACAGGATGGGATGATTCTTTTGCCGCTGCGTCAGACTTCGTGCAACGCTGGCAGGGAAAACATGAACGCATCACAGCGGCTTTTGCACCACACGCGCCCTACACAGTTTCACCCAAGCACCTGCAGGCTACGGTTGAAAAGGCGAAGCAACTGGACGCTGTTATCTCCATGCATCTTGCCGAAGCGCCATCAGAGACTCAGTACATCAAACAAAATTTCAATAAAACACCGGTGGAGCATGCTGCCGTTCTTGGGCTATATGAGCAAAAACTTATCGCTGCGCACATGGTGCAGTTAAGCGAATCAGATATTCAGGCGACGGCTAAAGCCGGCGTAGGCGCGATCCACAATCCCACTTCAAACATGAAACTTGGAGCGGGTATTTCGCCTGTACCGGCGATGTTAAAAGCCGGAGTTAACGTTGGGCTAGGCACCGACGGTGCGGCATCCAATAATGACCTGGATATGTGGGAAGAAATACGTATGGCAGCACTTCTGCATAAGGTCAATACCGGCAACCCGACTGCTATACCAGCAAAAACAGCCCTGGCGATGGCCACCAGACTTGGGGCGGCTGCAATTCGTCTCGGAGATGATATAGGCCAGCTACGCGTTGGTATGGAGGCGGATGTCATTCAGGTTTCGGTGGGCAAAACCCATCATTTGCCAGTGTACGACATCGTCTCACATCTGGTTTATGTGCTCGACAGCAGCGACGTAGTAACTACGGTAGTGGCAGGCAAGCTACTTATGGAGGACCGGGAAGTTTTAACCATAGATGAGACAGCATTACGACGGGAGGTTGATAAAAAAAGTTCCGAAATTCGCGCTGCATTGAAACAAAGTAAAAAAGCCCTATCTGAATGATAATCCCAACTGCAAGCAGTTGGGATTGCGGAGCTTTTCAGACCGGCTAAATAAAGTTCTCTTCAGGGATATCCGGTTTCATTTGCGCCCGTCCATACCCTGATGGCTACATCATTTAGTCACTGCGAGGGTGCAGGATGACAGGCAAATGCGTATATCCCATCACAAAGTTGGAATTCACCCGTTCTGGTTCTCCGGTAACTTCGATGCGGTCGAAGCGTGCAAGAAGTTCTTCCCAGAGAATTTTTAATTGCATTTCTGCCAGGCGATTACCCATACAGCGATGAATACCAAAACCGAAAGAAACGTGGTGCCGCGCTTTAGGGCGGTCAATAATGAAAGCATCGGCGTCGGGAATCACTTCTTCATCACGGTTGCCCGAAATGTACCACATCACAACTTTGTCGCCCTTTTTAATCGTTTTACCACCGACTTCAACGTCCTCATTAGCGATACGGCGCATGTGTCCAAGCGGCGTCTGCCAACGAATAATTTCCGACACCATATTGGGTATAAGCGCTTGATCAGCTTTTAGCTTGCCAAACTCTTCGGGATTGTCATGTAGCGCCAGAACCCCCGCAGACATCGAATTACGCGTCGTATCGTTGCCGCCGACAATCAATAGCATGAGATTACCCAAGTATTCCAGCGGCTCCATATCCATGGTGTCGGGATTGTGGGACAGCAGCGAAATAAAGTCATTTTTCACTGGTGCCTCGGCGCGCTCTTTCCATAACCTGCCAAAATACTCCAGGCACTCCAGCAAAATGTCACGGCGCTCTTCTTCGCTGATACCAGATCCATCGGGATTTGGCGCAGTTGTTGTGATATCGGACCAATAGGTGAGTTTCGCTCTGTCCTCAAACGGAAAGTCGAAAAGCGTGGCGAGCATTTGCGTGGTAAGTTCTATCGAAACAAGGTCAACCCAATTGAACTCCTCCCCAACGGGCAGAGAATCAAGAACAGCGCATACCCGCTGCCGTATGAGTACCTCCATTTCCGCAAGCCGAGCCGGAGTGATCGCCGGGGTTACTGCCTTGCGCTGCACATCGTGCTTGGGCGAATCCATGGCGATAAACATCGGCGGCTGAAAATCAATTTCCGGCTCGCCTATGACGATGGAAGGTTCCGAGGAAAACAGTTGATGATGACTGTCAACAAACATGATGTCATTGAACTTGGTGATCGACCAGTAGGGGCCAAACTCCACACTATCAACAAAGTGGACTGGATCTTCTTCTCTCAGGCGTTTGAAGTAATCCCAGTGCAGCTGTTGTTCAAAAAGTCTGGGGTCCGAAGGGTCCAGGTCCTCAATATTAAGGCTATAAGGATCAGCAATAGCGTTGACTACAGTATTCATAACTAGCCTCCTTAGTGTTGGGATTCAGGCATATGTACAATCAGCCCTTCCAATTCGTTAGATACCTCTATTTGGCAGGACAATCGACTGTTGTCCTGCACGCCTTCGGCCAGTTGCAACATGGACTCTTCCATAGGGTCGCGCTCCCCCAGCTTGTCCAACCAGTCGGCCGGTATAAAGACATGGCAGGTGGCACAGGCGCAAGCGCCACCACAGTCGGCGTCAATACCGGGGACCATGTTGTCCACCGCATTTTGCATTAGGGAATTGCCTTCCTGTGCTTCTACCGCGTGTTGTGTGCCGTCGTGTTCGATATAGGTAATGTTGACCACGTTACAAATCCCTTTTTATTAGTAATCCAAAGCTAAAGCCATCAAGTGCTTTGCGCTAGAGTATAGCCTGAAAATATAGCAGTGATTAAGCTATTTTTCCTGCTGTTTCTGGCAGCTTTTCCGTTACAGATTTCGGCAGCAAGGCGATCAGTGTCATGCCGGGGCCTATTTCAGGTTGCTGTTGGTCAGTGAATGCTTTCAGGCTCTGACGATCATCAACAGCAAAAAGCGGGATCGCGTCTTTGCCGTATTCCTCAAAATATTCGTCCCAGCCAAAAGACTCGCTAAAGCGGGTGCTTTTTACTTCCGCGCCCTGCCCCACCAGGCTGGACAACTTTTGTAGGGTAATCGACTCGCTAAATAGTCTGGGTGCTCGATAGCGATCGTTTACCCGGTTTTTTTCCGAGGTATCTTTTTCTTCACTTGTCCGCAAAGTGAATGTTCTATTCGGGCCGAATTCGTTTCTGTACTTCAGGCAAGCCAGTGTATTCAAGGCTGGGCGTCGCGACATGGCGAACAAATTACCGATACCAACCAAATCCAGATGCTGATCGGCGTGGGCAGATACAGGGTTGCCATAATAGGTGTCCAAACCCTCCATTCGGGCAGCTTGAATTTCTGTCCAGCTAGTGCCGGTAATTTTGACTCGAAAGCCCTTGTCCGCCAACGCGTGACCTATAGCCCGAGAGACTGCGTTGGCTCCGATTATCAATATTCCTCTGGGTTCTTCCTCCATAACACCAAGGATTTTCGCCAGCGGTTTAGCGGTAAAGCTCTGCAGGAGTACGGTGACAATGATGACCATGAAGGTTAATGCGGACAACAAATTGGCCTCGGCATACCCCAGGCTTTCAAGCTTGATAGCAAAAATAGAGGCCACCGCGGCGGCGACAATACCGCGAGGGGCTATCCACGCGATCAAGGCTTTCTCCTGCCATGACATTTCCGAACGCAATGTCGCGAGCCATACTGAGATGGCCCTTGCCAACAGTATCACTACGATAATCCCCAAAGCGGGCCACCCGGTGGACAATAGCGTTGCAAGATCTACTCTGGCTGCCAGGGTAATAAAGAGGATTGAAATAATTAGAGTCGACAGGCTTTCTTTAAAGGTGAGGATATTTTCTATATCCAGGCCCTTGCTGTTTGCCAGCCATACACCCATGACAGTGACCGCGAGCAGGCCTGATTCGGTAGCAAAATGGTTGGCGATGCTAAATACCGCTAGCACCAACGCGAGAGTGACCACATTTTGTAAATACTCAGGAATCAGATGGCGCTTTAGCAGAATACTAAGCCCGAAGGCGGCCACAGCGCCGCTGACGCTGCCTACTCCAAGTTCCTGTACCAGAACCAGCCAGGAGCCGCCTTTTACATCAGCTGCGATATATTCAAATACCAACACAGCCAGCAGCGCGCCGATTGGATCTATGAGTATGCCTTCCCAACGCAGGATATTGCTGATGTTGGGATTGGGGCGAACTGAGCGCAGCAGTGGCACGATCACGGTGGGACCGGTAACCACCACCAACGCCCCAAATAATAAACACAGCAACCAGGGTAGATCGGTAAAGATCCAGGTGCCGGCTGTAATCAAGATCCAGTTAAGTACAGCACCCCAACTCACCAGATTACTGACGACGGCGCCGTGACCGCTGATATCTTTGAATTTAAGTGTTAACGCGCCTTCAAAAAGAACAACAGCGACTCCCATCGAAATCATCGGGAAAAGCAAGGGGCCAAAGACAGCATCAGGTTCAAGCAGGCCAGTAACCGGACCTGCGACAAGACCAATCAGTAAAAGTAGTAAAATCGATGGGAGTTTTAGCCACCAGGATATCCACTGAGCGGCGATACCAAGCACTAGTATTAGCGTAATTAGCGCGATGAGCTCTTCGTGCATAAGGCCGCCGATTCGTTCGAACGATTAACTGGATATACGCTGAATTTGATCCATGAAATGCCAGGGCACCAATAGTCTCTCCAGCTCATCGGCGGGCACCGCCTTGCTAAACAGGTAGCCCTGCATAACGCGTGTGCCGTTTTCCTTGAGGAAATTATATTGAGCTTCCGTTTCAACACCCTCTGCCACAATATTTAACTCCAGACTTTGCGCCATGGAAATTATCCCCATTACCAGTTTTGCACTTTCCGGACGCTCGACACAATCGGCGATAAAACTGCGATCAATTCGCAATTCATCAAGTTGATAGTGGCCCAGATAGCTCAAGGGCGAAAAACTGGTACCAAAATCATCGACTGATAAATAGACACCCAGCTCCTTGAGTTCTTGCAAAGACTCAATCGTTTTTGGATCGTTGTCAGCAAGAATGCCTTCGCTTAGTCCAAGTTCCAGCATTGACGCGGGAAGATCGGCTTGCAGCAGTACCTCTTTCACTCTCTTATTAAATGAAGAGTTAAACTGAAAAGCCGAAACATTAATGGCGACTCGAGGTAGTTTCAATCCCTGATCCCGGAATCGCTTCATTTGTCGGCAGGCCGCTTCCAACACCCAATCGCCTAAATCACCGATCAAACCGATTCGCTCGGCAACATGCACAAATTTAAAGGGGGGTACCAGACCATATTCAGGGTGTTCCCAGCGGAGCAGGGCTTCTGCACCAACAACGGATCCACTGAC
>JBALVT010000089.1:0-5085 GCA_036961345.1 Halioglobus sp. | reverse complement strand
ATCGACTTGCGGTTGGTAATGTAAAACAAGTTCTTCTCGTTCAACTGCCTTGCGTAAATCCGCCTCTAACTTGAGATGGTCGACGCCTGCAGCTTCCATGTCCTTATTGAAAAACAGGAAGTCGTCGCTGGCTGACGCTTTGGCATGATGCATTGCTGTGCCAGCTGCACTGAGCAGAGTTTCCACTGTTTCGGCATCGGCAGGTGCAATAGCTATTCCTACACTTGGAGAGACCACCACTTCGTGGCCTTCGATTATCATTGGTTCCTTTAGTCTATCGATCACGCGTTTAGCTACCGCACCAGCGGAGTCGACACTATCTAACTGATTTAACACCAGAGTAAATTCATCACCGCCCAGTCGGGAGACTTCGATCTTGGGTTCCGATTCAACAAAATGCGCGATCATATCGCTATCACGCAGACACTCAACAAGACGTTCCCCAACCTCGCGCAGCAGCGCGTCTCCAGCGCTATGACCGAGAGAATCATTAACTCTTTTGAAGTTGTCTAGATCGAGAAAAAGCAGCGCCAGTCGACTGCCGGTACGTTGACTCAAGCGCAGCAACAGACTCAATTGTTCGGTGAACAATCGACGATTGGGAAGTGACGTAAGACCGTCGTAGTAAGCCATCTGTCGCAATTGACTTTTTGTTTCCGTAATTTCCTCAGTCGCCTTACTGAGCTCTTCGTCGCGCTGTGATAACTGCGATTTACGCTCATCGGCTTTCAATGCAAGTAGCCGTTTATCGATCTCTTTGCTCTTTGCTGCGCCCCCGGTGACGACACTGTTGAGCGCCTGGGTGATTTGTGCAACTTCGCCGTTCCCTTTAACTTCCAGAGGCTCGGCCTGTGTACCGGCGGCATAGTCACCTGCCAGCTTTGCAAGACGCGACAGCGGAGCGGCGATACGACGGGTCAGTAGCATGATTAACACTGCACTTAGCACGCATAACAGTAAGCTGGCGAATAAGACCCGCGTCAAGACCGGACCAATAACCCCGATCAGCTCCTGTGGATCAACGTCCAGTTGTATATACCCAACGACAAGACGGCTGTCTTTCCTATCCGGCTCAGTAAGGGCTGCGAGGAAATCTGCTGCGGTCAGGCCGCTGCGCGATACATCTATGGGTGAATACACAGGCAACGTGAGATAGAGAATCGAATCGCTATTGCTCAGTGAAGACCATAAATCAGAGCCAATAATATTCTGCTTGCTTCCCATCGCCACTAACCCGGTGTCTGCGGTGGATACACCCTGGCGCATGGAAGCAAGGGCTGGCAGCGCATGATTTTGGCTATTGGTCAGGTCGCGTCGCACTATTTCGTCGCCCTGGATATTGTGGGCAACGGCAAGGTCTACGGCGCGGGGCTCAAGAAAACTCCCCAGGGCCTGTTTCAATCGGGTCTGCTCATTGAGATAAATATTGATCGCTAAACCAGGGTGACTTGCGACTTTGGCTGAGGCTTCGACTACCAGCTGATCGAGCGCTATTTGATACTCGCGGTGAGCGGTAAATCCCGTCGCTATCGCACCGAGCATGATGACCACAGAAATAAACAGAATGTTGATTTTGCCCGCGATCGTCATTATGCAGACTTCCCCTTTTTATATTGTGAGCCGGATTATACGAGGTTGAATCCTCTGGTCATTGGCTCTATTGGCCATACTATACGGTAAACTCACGGATTTTTAACGAAGAAAGCTGTGAATATCGCAATTTTCACAGAAGGCTTTTAGAAAGTTGTGAGCTGGCACAACAAAGCATAGGAAATGGCGGTGAGGGAGAGATTCGAACTCTCGAACGGTTGCCCGTTACACACTTTCCAGGCGTGCGCCTTCGGCCACTCGGCCACCTCACCATAAGGGGCGGCATCATACCACAAGATTCGTAAGTTGCCAGTGCCCGCTCCCGGTATTCGAGCGGTGTAAATCTCCCGGATCTATTGGCGGTTTAGCCGCGGCAGCGCTTTGGTTTCACCGCTGCTACTGCGAAAAGGATTGATATCCAATCCTCCACGGCGAGTGTAAAACGCCTGAATGTGTAAAAACTGCGCACTACAGCACTTGCAAATATCCAGGAACATGCGCTCGACGCACTGTTCGTGATATTCCTGATGCTCCCTGTAGGAGACGATATAGGCCAGCAGAGACTGATGGTCCAGCGCATCACCGCGATAATGAATCCACAGTGTGGCCCAATCAGGCTGGCCCGTTACGGGACACAAGGAGCGCAGTAGATGACTGTAGACCTGTTCCTCTACAATGAAGCCCGCTTGAATTTTGAGCATATTGATGTCGGGTTTTGATGACTTGGAAGAAATGGAATGCGCGTCCAGATTTATCCCTGTCAGCGGGCTTCCGCCAAGTATAGGGTCGTCTATTTCAAAAAGTTTTAGAAAGACCCCAGCACCTGCAGCAGCGCCTATGTCCCGTTCAATGCATTGCCGTGCTTCTCCGTCGTTCTCGAACCGAGTGTTGTTGAGAGAATTAAGATACAGCTTGAACGATTTGGACTCCACAATATTGGGTGAGCTTGCAGGAATGGTGAACCGCCCTACCCTGACGACCGGCTTGCCATTGGCATCGAGCCAGGACATTTCATAAGCATGCCACAAATCAACACCGTAAAACGGTACTGAAGCCTGCAGGCCCAGCGTGTTTCTGGCGATAGAGCGAGGAATTGGGTAGAGAAGTTCTGGTGAATAAACCTCAACTACGGGAGTGTGCTTGCCCAGTAACAGGCCTTCATGCGAATCTGACATCGTTCTATTGCCTCAACCGTTTGCCTGAGTTCAGCAGATGCATGCTGTAACAAAAGGCGATGACGGTGAATAGTGTGATCATGCCAAATGCAAACGGCAAGCTTACGTCTGATACACCCAATACCCCGTACCGAAAGGCGTTCACCACATACACCAGAGGATTCAGTTTTGAAACATTGGCCCAAAACTCGGGCAGCAAATCCATGGAGTAGAAAACACCGCCTAAATAAATCAGCGGTGTAAGAATAAAGGTTGGCACGATGGAGATGTCATCAAAACTGTTGGCGTACACGGCATTGATAAACCCGGCCAGGGCAAACAGTGTGGAGGTCATAAGTACAATTACGATGACCACCAGATAGCTGTGGATGTGTAAGTCAGTGAAAAACCCGGAAACCAGTGTTACGACTATAGCCACCAGAATCCCGCGGCTGACGCCTCCCAGGACATAACCCAACAAAATGATATAGTTTGGTGTTGGCGACACCAGCAATTCTTCGACGCTATTATTAAATTTTGCACCGAAAAACGAAGAGACAACATTGGAGTATGAATTGGTAACAATGGCCATCATAATCAGACCCGGAACGACAAACTGCATATAGCTAAAGCCACCCATTTCGCCAATGCGGGAACCTATCAGCGAGCCGAAAATAACAAAGTACAAAGACATGGTAATTGCTGAGGGCAGCAGGGTCTGAGTCCAGATCCGCAGATACCGGCGTATTTCCTTCACAAGGATTGTAATGAATGCAATAAGTTGCTCTTTGGGGTTCATGCCGTGCCCTCCACCAGATTTACAAACATCTCCTCGAGCCGATTGGCTCGATTTCGCATACTGGCCACCTCGATGCCCAGCCGGTCCAGCTCTGCGAAAACCTGATTGATCTTCTGCCCTTTTTCGACTTCCACCTCCAGGGTGTGTGAATCAACCCGCCTGGACACAAAGCCGTTGATGTCCATTCCTTCGGGTAAGTCATGAACGCTGTCTAGAATAAATACCTCCTTGTGCAAACGCTTTAAAAGTGATCGCATGGAGCTGTTTTCAACAATGACGCCGTTGTTAATGATGGCGATATTCCTGCATAGCGCCTCGGCTTCTTCAAGGTAATGCGTAGTCAAAATAATAGTGGTGCCGCTGGCGTTTATCTCCTTGAGAAAATCCCACATGGATCGTCGCATTTCAATATCAACGCCGGCTGTTGGCTCATCAAGAATCAACAGTTTGGGCTCGTGAACGAGTGCGCGGGCTATCATCAAGCGACGTTTCATGCCGCCCGACAGCATCCTTGAGGGCACATGACGCTTCTCCCAAATACCGAGGGCTTTCAAGTATTTCTCGGCGCGCTGGCGAGCCACCGGAGCGGGAATGCCGTAAAAACCGGCCTGAGAAACCAGAATGTTATAGCCTATTTCAAACTGGTTAAAATTGAATTCCTGCGGAACGATACCGATCTGTTTTTTTGCCAACGGAAAATTGTCGTCGGTGTCGATACCAAACACAGACACCTTGCCGCTGCTTTTTGCAATCAGCGAACAGACAATGCCAATGGTCGTCGATTTTCCAGCGCCATTGGGCCCAAGTAAGGCAAAGAAATCACCTTGCTGTACTTCGAGACTGATTCCTTTGAGGGCTTCAAAGCCGTCACCATAGACCTTTTTAAGGCCATCAATGCTCAGTGCTGGTATCATGAGGTTCCGCCGGATTATCGAGCGCGACATTGTACCTGCAAACGGAGCGGCACACGACTTTCACTATGAATGACGAACAATACCTACTGCACTGTAAAACAAAACTTGGCCAGTTCGCCGAGAACTTCCTAACCCGTACGCAAACACTCGAAGAAACCGACTCACTCAGGGAGCTGGCACTGGCGTTCAACAGTGTTGCACTTGGCGAATTGGATCTCTACGCCGAAGGCGGCACCTTAGTGTCGCGGCTCTTTACCACCTACCCTGATTTCAGCCCGACCTTCCCCAGGGAACTGCTTTGGTTTCTCGGCGGAGATTGCCTGCATTTCATGCCGGATGATGAAATATCACTGTATCAGGCACTCGAAGAACAGCGCGAAGAAACTGCGGCCAGGGGCGAAATCATCGATTTTGCCGCTGCCCGCGCTAAGCTGCTGAAGTTACAATAGAAAATTGGCACAAATGCTCCTCGGGGGCTTGACGTAACCGCAGCCACTACCTAAAATGCGCGCCTCTTGTATGAGACCTGCTGCGTCCCCTTCGTCTAGTGGCCTAGGACACTGCCCTTTCACGGCGGTAACAGGGGTTCGAACCCCCTAGGGGACGCCATCTCATCAAGATCCGCGGG
>JBALVT010000088.1:0-16432 GCA_036961345.1 Halioglobus sp. | reverse complement strand
CTCAGTAGTGATACCCTCGCAAAGGCGTGGGGTTCCAACTGCGCGAGGGTATCACTACTGAGGGCAGCGGGATGCTCCACCGCACCCTTAAGTAAGCACCATTCAGCCTAGAGATATTTACTGCCTATGAGGCCATTTAGAAAAAATACAGTCATTACTGTTTGTTTTAAAAAAGCGGCTTTGATAACATTTCCTCAAGGCCCTGAGAATACAACACTGCGATTCCCCCAAGCGACATCCGACTGCCAACTCACTAGCGGCCGGCCGGAACCCATACACCAACAAAAAACACAATTCGGTACAGATATGCGACGAGTTTTACCCCTAGTAAGCACTGCGGCAATCTACGTTTGCCTCGCGAACTACGCCACGGCACAAACCAACGACGAAACCACGATCAAGACATCAAATTTTGCGCTTGA
Source organism: Halioglobus sp. (assembly GCA_036961345.1). GTDB lineage: Bacteria > Pseudomonadota > Gammaproteobacteria > Pseudomonadales > Halieaceae > JBALVT01. The sequence goes on along the minus strand of JBALVT010000088.1, from coordinate 16,010 downwards.
AGAAGTCATAGTGACCGCCAACAGGCACGAACAAAGTCTTCAGGAGGTGGCAATGTCGGTCAGCGCGTTCACTGCCGATTTCTTTCAGGATACCGGCGTCACAGATCTCGGGGGCCTCGAACAATACACACCAAACCTGAAAATTACACCCGGCACTGATTCGCGCAGCACATCAATAAGAATACGAGGAATCGGTTCGGTGGGCACCAATGCAGGCATAGACCCCAGTGTCGGTATGTTTATAGACGGTGTATATCAGGGGCGCGCCGGTATGAGCATTAGTGATCTTATCGACATCGAGCGCGTCGAGGTGCTACGCGGCCCGCAGGGCACTCTGTATGGCAAAAACACGGCGGCCGGCGCCATTAGTATCATAACCGTGAAACCGAGCGGCGAATATGAAGCGATGGCTGAACTGACCTATGCCAATAACAACCGCAAGGAAGTTCGCGGCATGGTCAATATACCCTTCGGCGAATCCACCAATGCCATGCGCGTTACCGGCTTTGCCGTTGATGGCGACCATCTGTATGACAATACATGGACGGGCGAGGAAATTAACGATGTCAATAAATGGGGGGTAAGGTCGCGTTTCCTATTCGACACAGAAGCTGCAGGCGAATGGATTTTTTCGCTGGACTATAGCAAGGAAGATACCGACTGCTGCGGACTCGCGGTCATCGAATACGATGGTTTATCGACGCTAAACTCGCCGCTTACCAACAACCCTTCCGCCGAGCTGCAGCAGGAGCTGGGCCTAAATGATCAGGGCGCACTCATTGTGCAATATAACGCCTTTGAAGATACCGAGGGGTTCTCACCACCACCCGCCGACCCTTTTGGCAAAGATTATTGGTATGACGGAGATACCTACAACAAGGTTGCAGTCGGAGGAGCGGCTCTGGAATGGAACTACGATTTGGCCAATGGCGATGTCATCACCTTCATCAATGCCTGGCGTAACTATACCTCTGACAGTGCCTACGACGGCGATTTCTCAGCCTATGAGGCAGTACAGGGAAGTACCGACGTAGAGTTAGACCAGTACTCCTCTGAGTTGCGCATTCACACCAATAGCGGTGAAACCTTTGAGGGACAGGCCGGACTCTTTGCCTACTATTCCGAGTTTGATTCACTGGGGACGTTCCAGATGTCCCCGCAGTTAACAAGAAACATCAACCTGGACCTGTTCTATCCCGATGGTTCACTCAATGTGGATGACAACCTATACACAACCACCAGCATGGCGGCCTTTGGCCAGCTTATATGGAATGTGTCCGACAAATTTAGCGCCACGTTTGGCCTTCGTTACACCTACGAGAAAAAGGAAAGAGAGGGCTCGCAGATTACCACCGGGCTTCGAGAAGGGTTTCCCTCCATCGACCTGCCACCCGTTGCCGGTCCAGACATTTATTACGATGACAAACGCAGCGACTCAGATATTTCTCCAACGATTAATCTTAGATACTTTGTGAATGACGAGCTGATGACTTACGCCAGCATCAGCCGCGGGTTCAAGTCCGGTGGCTTCAACCAGCGCAGGGAAGTGTCCGGGTCTAACGGCGAATTTGATGAAGAGATCGCCACCAACTATGAACTTGGCTGGAAAGGTACCTGGCTGGATCGTCGCCTGCAGATTAACGGCACTGTGTATTTCATAAACTACGATGACTTTCAGTCCCAGGGCTTCGATGGCTCAAGCATCAAAGTCACCAATGCCGGTGTTCTGCAAAGTTATGGCACCGAACTGGAAGTGACTTACCTGGCGATGGAAAATCTGCTTATGGGAACGGCTATTGGCTACACCAAAGCTGAGTATGATGAGTTTGATTTTGGTCAATGCACGGTTGAGGATGCCTTTATTGAACACTACATAGTCAATGACGCCCAAGGTGGATCTCCCGGGCAATCGTCTACCTGTGTAAGAGATCTGGCTGGTGAGCCGCTGGACAACGCCCCGGAATGGACTGTCAGCTCCTACATCCAATATGACCACTCACTGACAGATAAACTGATCGGCGTTGCTCGCCTGGAACACAGCTTTACCGACAGTTACTTCCTCGATTCTGACCTCGACCCAAATCTGGTTAACGACGAGGTCAACCTGATAAATCTAAGGCTCTCACTGACAACAGCTGAAAACAATTGGGAAGTGGCTTTATGGGGCCGCAATCTATTGGGCGAAGAGTACTATGCGTTCGGTATCGATATTCCGACCGTTGGCGGCTACGCTGGTGTAGTAGCGCCTGATCGCACCTATGGTATAACACTCAGACTCTATTTTTAAAAACCTGGCAAAGGCCACGCGGAGAACCACAATGGATAACGATAATATTATCTCCACTGATCAAGGCACCGGCAGAGTACGGGCGGCCAGAAAAGGCGGCTTTTTTTATAACTGGGGCCCACAGGCATGGATAGACATGTGGATGTCCAACAGCATGCTGGTAAAAAAAGCCCTGCCCATTGTCAGCCATACTTTTTTGCCCATTTTGCGTTTGAGCTGCAACGACCGGGAAAAGCTCGAGCGGGACTACCAGGAAATTCGCTCCCGCAGAGAACCCATAACCCTGTTCGAGTCTCCACGGGAAAAGTGGCGTAAGCGCTACGGCAATTTTGTACGCGAAGTAGAATGGTCACTGCTGGAACTGCGCCAGTACTACAGCCAGGAACAGTACGAAGATATTGTCATCGGCACCAGCGTTGCGCTATCGCACGAAACCTCAGCCGACTTCCTGGACATGATGAACAGCATGTCTGATAAAAACAAAAACAAAAAGAAGAAGCCAAAAAAGACGGGCTCCACTGAACCGAGTTGGTTTACCTCCTTGATGTTTGAGATGTTCAATCCGGCAGGCTGGCTGACCGGACCGGCGAAAATCACCGAGTACGACCCCGCCAATGGCCGAACCGTGATGGAAATACCCGAATGCGGCTGGCACATCTGCGCCAAAGCCGACTCACTGCCCAACCCCAACGCCCTGCCCGAAGAAGGCTGCCTGAATATTTGCAAAGGCCCTTTTGAAGCGCTTTTTAAAGGGGAAAATGGGGGATTGAAAATGCAATTTGAACCACACCTGCCGGAAACATCCTGCACAGTCACCATGAGCTGGGATGCAAGCTAGTCTTATACACAGAACAGGCTGCACCCATGTCAAAAATTGTGGATTTTTTCAACGCTCCCAAACGCATTCTTGAGCAGCAACAAAAGATCAATGCTCTGCAAGGGGAAGTTGAAAAGCTACGCCTGCAAAATGACAGTATGCGCGCAGGCATGCGCCGCTGCGTCACTTGTGAATACCGTATCGACTTCAAAAATCGCCAGGATCAGAACTAACATCATCAACATCTTATTAATAAAAAGGAGAGATTTGTATGTCTGTAATACTCGTAACGGGTAGTAGCACCGGAATAGGTCAGGAAACTGCATTACATATGGCCAGAAATGGTCACACGGTTTACGCCGCTGTACGCAGTCCCGACACCGCCGATGAATTAAAGGGCCTAATCGCACAGGAAAGTCTCGCAGTGAAAGTCATTAAGCTTGACCTTGTAGACCCTGAATCGATAGACACAGCCGTTGCACAAATCATGGCTGAGGAAGGTCGGCTCGATGTGCTGGTAAACAATGCCGGCATCGGCGGAGGCCAGGCAGTAGAGGAAACCGAGCTTGAGGTTGTGCGAGAGATTTTCGAGACCAACTATTTTGGTACTGTCAGTGTATTGCGCGCCGTGACACCCATCATGCGCAAACAAAAATCCGGTAGAATTATCACGGTCGGCTCCCTGGCTGGCCAGTTCGTAATGGGCTGCCACGCTCACTATTCGGCTAGCAAATGGGCAATGGAGGGCTTGAGCGAAGCTTTGGCCTGTGAAATGGCTGAATTCAATGTAAAAGTCGCCATCATAGAACCCGGCTGCATCTTAACGCCGATGTGGGGCAAGGGTGAAGCGCCGTCAGATGAGTCCCCCTACAGCAATTCTCTGGCGCGCATTGGACGATGGGCCGCATTCGGCTTAACCCGCGCCGCGCTGCCAACAGATGTCGCAGAAGCCATTGCGCATGCCATTGAGTCCGATCGACCACATTTTCGCTACCCGGTTGGCCCGGATGCCCGGGAAGCAGTCGCTGCGCGCAATAAATTTTCAGATGACGAATGGATGGAAATGAGCTGCCTGCAGGGCGAGGAATTTTACGATCGCTGGGCAGAAATGGTAGGCGTTGATTACTACCGCGGCGAGCTGCCCACCCCCGCGGCTTAATCAATAGCGAGTGCTACTCGAAGCGGGTCAAGACCTTACACTGATGGCTCGGTGTTCTAAGGGCTTCAAACGCTTCGGGTAGATCATCAAGATCCACAATGTCGGTAATCATCGCCGCCACATCAATTCGCCCTTCCGCAAGCATTGCCACACAGGTTTCGAAATCATCCTTGGTGTAGGCTATCGCAAATTGAATCTGTAACTCTTTTACCAAACCAAAAAACGGCATGATGCTGTCGGGCTGCTCACAAACACCTACGGGAACAATCCTGCCGCGCTGGGGTGCAATTTCTATACACTGCTGTAACAAACCCGGCGCGCCCACACACTCCAGAATGATATCGGGCGGGCCGCCTGCCACGTCGACAAACTGCTCCAGAAGGCCTTCCGCCCCTCGCGCCAGGTCTGGCTTAACCACATGTGTCGCACCCATTTTTTTGGCCAGCTCAGCGCGGCTGTCGGCCAACTCACTCACCACCACTTCACGCGCGCCGAGAAAGCGCGACCAAAGTGCAGCCGTCAAACCGATGGGGCCTGCGCCCATAACCAGAACCCGGTCTCCGGATTTAACACCGCCAATGCGCACGGCATGCAAGCCAACGGCCAATGGCTCAATCAGCGTGGCTGTTTGTAAATCGAGACTATCGGGCAACAAAATTGACTCTCTGGAACCCGTGGCAACGTATTCAGCAAAGCCTCCGGGAGCATCCACTCCAGACACCTTTTTGTTCTGACATTCAAAGAAATGTCCCACTGCGCAGGCTTTACACTTGCCGCAAGCAATAAAAGGCAGGGCACAAATCCGGTCGCCCACTTGCCAGTCGCCGTCTGCCTGCTTGCCTACCTCAACAATCTCTCCAACATATTCATGCCCCAGGACCTGGCCACAACAAGCGGTAGTCAACCCCTCGCGAGTCGCGTGTAAATCAGTTCCACAAATACCGCAAAAACCCACCTTCATCACCAGTTCGGAATCTTCCGGCGTAGGGTCGGCAACGTTCTCTACCTGCAGAGGTGTACCCACTTCTTTAAATACGGCTGCTTTCATTTTTTCACCTGTAGCATATCTTAGTATCGGTTGCGCCAACGGTCATCGGTTGCGCGCCCATTCTTTTGCTTCATCCGAGGCCACCCACTGAATAGCGTTGGTGAGCAATCGCTGAAAATTTTTGTTTTCATAAGCTGGACGACTGTCGCCACATTGCAAATAAACAATAGGGCTATTGCCATAGCTTTTTGCCCAGCCAATCAAGTTGTGCCCCGGGGGATGCGACCACCCCTGCCGCGAAAACATTTCGCCGCTTACCGCCCGCTGGGCGGAATAGAAATTTTCCTCCACGTAGTCATAGCTACTGCTGAGCAGGGGAATAACCTCATCGGTGAAGACATGTGATAAATATAACTCGTCTGTGATGCTGAACGAGGGGTCAATCCCCGCTGTTACCGGATGATCGCACTCCACCGTGATTTGATGCTCAATATCGTGCCGATAGCCCGAGTCGACAAAGCTCTGTCCGCGTACATCACCGGGTTTATAGAGAAACTTACCACCAACAATATCCGCATACTCTGGCCAGGCGGGCCAGCCTGCTATCGAATGATGAAGAAAAACAAAGCCATGACCGCGCTCCAAAAGCGCCAGAAAATTCTTCTTGAATTCATCATTGGGTTCAACATAGCGCGGCGCAAGCCCATCGGTATCATCAGCGGACTGAAAATCAACACCTGGCATGTCATAACAGACAAAGGCGTCATACTGCTGCGCAAGAGAAGGCTCAAAAAAAGCCTGACAAGCAGGCTGCTCTACGGCAGTCGCTGCAAAACCCGGAATCTCATCGAACAGCGGTAAAAAGTCATCCCGTGAAAAGGGATGCCCCTTGGTCATTACCAAAAGCTGCCGTTCGGCCTGATAGTTAATGAGCGACATTCCCGGATCTCCCTGAGCAGGTCTACTCGGCCTGCGCCAGCTCCTGGGCGTGGAACCCCAAAGGAACCGAGGGACGCTCAGACATACGCGTAAACCAGGCTTGCAGATTAGGTAAATCGGCGGGCAAGGTCTGACCCACAGAGGTACCAAAATCTACAAAACAATACAGTTGAATATCCGCCAGGGTGAAGCGGTCACCACAGACAAACTCTTTGCCGGCCATCAACGGCTCCAACCAGGCGTAACTTTCCTGAACAATTTCTTTGAGATCCTTGGCCGCATCGGGCATTACATGGCAGCGGTTTTCAAATAGACCAATGGCCTCGGCACTGCGAAATGCGGTAGTCATGGGCTCGAGAATTTTTGCATCAAAGCGACGGTTCCACATGCGTGTTTCAGCTCGTTGCTCGGGCGTATCTCCCACCAGACTGGGACCGGGCGACACTTCGTCGAGATAATTGCAGATTACGGTTATCTCGGACAGTACCGAACCATCGTCCATCTCCAGACAGGGGGACTGGGCACCGGGATTGCGGGCTTTGTATTCATCGGTAAGGTTTTCACCCCCGATGATATCCACATCTACAGTTTCCAGTTCAACACCGCGCTCAGCCATAAACATTCTTAAAACACGCGGGTTTGGGCCAACAGAGGTATACAGTTTCATCATTCTCTCCAGTTAAGACAGTGGATCAAGGCCAGCATCTGGCATGGCTACAATTCGCCAATTCATCACCAGTTTAGGCTGCTTTTTATCATTTCGACAGCCACACTATCTGAACCAAAATAAACAGTCAAATCTGATTGTTTTTGCATATGAGGTTTGATACCGTAAGTCGCCAATACGCGATATACAGTGTTCTCACTGCCCTCTTCCCGGCATTCTGGGCCATCGGGCAACCACATAAATAACAGGAGACAGACATGGATCTCGGACTATCCGGTAAAAAAGCAATCATCACAGGTTCAACCAAAGGCATTGGCCGCGCCATTGCCAACCTGCTGGCAGACGAGGGTGTAGACCTGGCGATTTGCTCTCGCAACCAAGAAGAAGTCAACACGGCTGTTAGCGAACTAAGCGCCAAAGGCGTAAAGGTTGTGGGCGCAGCAGTTGACGTCGCCGACAAGGCTGCCTACCAGGCCTGGATCGCCAGCGCGGGTGAGGAACTCGGCGGAATCGATATTTTTGTACCAAACGTCAGCGCTGGTGGCGGTGCCGCAGGCGATGATGCCTGGAAGGCCAATTTGGAAATTGATTTGCTGGGCACAACCCGGGGTATTGAGGCCGCGATGCCACTGCTGGAAAAATCCTCAGCCGGGTCCATCGTGATCATCTCCAGTACTGCTGGCGTCGAAACTTTTATGGGTGCTCAACCTTACAATGCAATAAAGGGCGCATTGATTATCCACGGCAAACAGCTTAGCCAGGACCTCGCACCAAAAGGTATTCGGGTGAACTGTGTGTCTCCAGGCCCTATCTATATTGAGGGCGGCGCCTGGGATTTCATCAAAAACAACATGGCCGACCTTTACGACAGTACTCTGTCCCAGATTCCCTCGGGACGAATGGGTAGCGCAGAAGAAATTGCCAATGCAGTAGCCTTCCTGGCGAGCCCGGCAGCCAGCCTCATCACCGGTGTAAACCTGGTGGCAGACGGCGGCTTTACCAAGCGTGTACAGTTGTAATAAATAGGTCTAAACGGCAACAGCCGATTCCCCGTCAGACCGCAAGGCACAACCTTGTGGTCTGACTCAGTAAATTGTTCAACCCACTCAAATGGTTTTCATTATGGCTAAAAGTGATCGCATAGACGTTTATCTCATTGCCGGCGGGAAATATCACAATATTGATCATGCCCGTCTGGAAATACTAAAACTACTGGCGGAACAGCCGCGCCTAAAAATTCAGGTAGGTGCCGATTACAGCGACATCGACGCAATCTGTGAATCTGATTTTCTGATTACCTATACCTGCGATGTGCTGCCCACTGCCCAAGAAACCACCCGTTTGATCGACTATATCAGCAGCGGGAAAAAATGGTTTGCCCTGCACGGAACAAATTCCATATTGCGCTTTATGGATCCTATAAACGGCGAGGTGCAAGTAGATTGCCCAGAAGAGAATGTGCCGTTCATGGAAATACTCGGCAGCCAATTCATGTCGCATCCACCCATCCATGAATATCAGGTCGAGGCCACCGAGCCAGACCACCCGCTGGTAAAAGACATACCGCCTTTTCGAGTCGATGACGAACTTTATCTGTGTAAATTTCACGGTGAATATCAGACCCTACTACATACCAATTGGTCGGACCCGGTCGAAAACTTTATTCGCGATGACTGGATAAAAGACACAGACCAACAGCCCGTTCTCTATATACACCCGTATGGCAAAGGCCAGGTGCTTTACCTGACCCTGGGACACTGCCGCGGCAAATACGACATGCAGCCAATCATGGAAGAATACCCAGTACCCGAAGACGGCGCCTGGAAGACCGAGGAGTTCTACGAACTTCTGCGGCGCGGCATACAATGGGCAATGAAACCTGAGCAATAGACCTTTTTGGTAGCAGGAGCAGCACAATGGATTTAGAATTTAGCGCCAAGGAACTCGACTTTCAACTGGAAGTGCGGGAATTTCTTCAGGAAAACCTCCCCCCCCACATCGTTACTGCTGCCAAGACATGCAGCAGTGTGTTTGTCGAAAAAGACCTCGCCCTGGAATGGCAGGCTATTTTGGTGAAAAAGGGCTGGGCGGTTCCCGGGTGGCCTACAGAGCATGGTGGCACCGATTGGACCCCTTCACAGAAGTATCTTTTCAGCATGGAATTCGCCCGAGCAGGGGTTCCCATGTTGATTCCGCTGGGCTTAATGATGCTGGCGCCCGTTATTATGGCGTTTGGCAGCGAAGAGCAAAAAGCCGAGTACCTCCCTAAAATACTAAGCGGCGAACACTATTGGTGCCAGGGCTACTCTGAACCCGGAGCGGGGTCAGATCTTGCCAGTCTTAGCCTGAAGGCAGAATCAGACGGCGACGACTATATTGTCAATGGCTCCAAGATCTGGACGACTCACGCACATTTTGCCGATCATATTTTTTGCCTGGTTCGCACAGACAATACCGGTAAGAAGCAGCAGGGCATCAGCTTCTTGCTCATCGACATGAGCACACCGGGTGTCGTGGTGGAACCCATCATCACCATGGCGGATGACCACGAAACTAATCAGGTCTTTTTCGAAAACGTTCGTGTGCCCAAAAGCAATCGAATCGGCGAGGAAAACAAAGGCTGGACCTACGCCAAGTACCTGCTGGAATTCGAACGTGGCGGCGGTTTTTCGGCCAATCGAATCCGCCGCGAAGTCGAAGAACTGCACGACCTTAAAAGGGAGCTGGAAAAAACCAACCCAGCGTTTAATACGGGCGGTGAAGTTGATAAAAAAATCGCACGCATAGAGATCGATCTAAAGTCTCTGCAAATTACCGAACTGCGTATCCTGTCCGCGCTTAGCGATGGGGGAAATCCCGGCGCAGAGTCATCGATTTTAAAACTGACTACCACTCGGCTGGAGCAAGCAGTGAATGAACTGGCCATGGAAATCATTGGCTATCAGGCCCTGGCCATGGACATACCCGAGAACGGCAGCTGCTATCGCAGTGATTACCTGAGCTCGATCACACCGCGCTATTTGAACAATCGTGCCGCCTCTATCTTTGGCGGCTCGCAAGAAGTTCAGCGAAACATCATCGCCAAAATGGTTTTGGGGCTCTAAAACAGCCCCCATTCCGACACTAGAAGACGCGGGAGCGTTCATAATATGCAACACGAACAACTCGTCGCAGAAGTCAAAACGCTGATGGATCTGGTGGCCAACAAAACCACCTCGCTCGCCGAGTCCGTGATGGAAATCGATATCGGCGAATACACCAGCCCAGAGCAGTTCGAGAAGGAAAAAACGGAGCTGTTTCGCAACTACGCGCAATTTGTAGGACCCAGTTGTGTGGTACCGAATCCAGGCGACTATTTTGCCTTTGATGACACCGGTATACCGATATTGATTGTTCGTACCGAGGACGGCGGCCTGAATGCCTTCGTCAATATCTGTTCACACCGGGGCGCCCCACTCAACGAATGCGATCATGGCCAGGCCAAAAAGGGTCGGATGTTTTCCTGCCCTTACCACGGCTGGACCTACGACCTGGAAGGCAAACTGGTTGCCGTACCTTTTGGTAATGAGGGTTTCGACACCATAGATAGAGAGTCCCTGGGGCTAAAACCCCTGCAAGTTGAGGAAAAATACGGCATGATCTTTGTCATGCCCAACCCCGAAAAAAGCTTTGATATCGACGAGGTACTGGGCGGTATTCAGGAACGTTTGCACGGGTTTGGTTTTGAAGACCACTACTATCTTGGCGCCAAGCAGGTGTTCACTGATTTCAGCTGGAAGCTGAACATGGACACTTTCCACGAATATTACCACTTTGAGTTTTTACACACTGAAAGTATCGCCACCATGGTCTATAGCAACACTGCCAACTACATTCAGTACGGCCGCAATCACTCCATGGGCTCACCGTCTTTACAAATCAACGAACTAAAAGATGTGCCGGAAGATCAGTGGAAACCACGCGATTACACTTCTTATGTGAATTTCATCTTTCCCAATACTGTCATATTCGTGGTCGCGGATCATTTTCAGACGTGGCGGGTCTATCCGATCAATCCCGGCCGGTCAGTGGTGTACCACAGCATGTTCATCCCTGAAAAACCGGCCAGTGATGAAGAGCGCAAGGCCCATGAAGATTACTTCCAGATGATTAACGATGTGGCCGTAACAGAAGATTATGGCCTGGTAGACAAGATACACCGTGGCCTGGGGGCCGGTATCGAACGCAAGGTTCTGGTGGGAAAAAATGAGCCAGGCGTACAAAACATGCATAGGCAGCTCAAGGAAGTACTGGGTTCACGCTAGAAATTCGGCGCGCGTTTTTCCTGCACTGCGCTAAGCGCCTCCCTGAAGTCCTCGCTCGATAACAACAATGCCTGATTGGGTAGATTGGCCGTCCATTCGGCGTCCATATCGCTCGCCAGCCCGCGATGCATAGACTCCTTGATAACGGCGTATGCGGATGAGGGCAACGCAGCCAGATCTCGGGCGATTTCCAGTCCGCGCTCTTGTAGAGCTTCCGGTGCAACAACTTCACTCACCAGGCCCGCTGTCAGGGCGTCATCGGCATTCATCGGTACACCGCGAAGACACATGTCCATGGCGCGCCCGAGACCAACAATACGCGGCAACAGGAACGTTCCGCCCAGGGGCGGCATGATTCCAAATTTGATCCACACTTCCAGAAACGAAGCTCCTTGGGCAGCTATACGAAAGTCACAAGCCAAGGCCAATTCACACCCCACGGAGACCGCCGCGCCATGCACCAGCGCGATGGTCGGCTTCGGGCACTGCCAAATACTGCGCGCTGCACCCTGGAAATGTTTGTAAACCTGCCCTTTAATCTCGGCCGGAGTCATGCGTGTCAAATCATCGAGAAATTTGATGTCTGCGCCTGCTGAAAAATGTTTTCCGTCTGCGGCCAGAACAATAGCTCTAACGCTATCATCTGCAGCCAGTTCATTCATCGCGGTGCAGAGCTCTGCGAGCCCTTCGGGCCGTGACGTATTGTGTGACTCCGCCCGGGCAAACATAATTCTGGCGATGCCATCGCCCGGATGTTCAACACGAATATCGGTAAACTCGCTCATGGTTTCTCGCCTACGTCTTAAAATTAGAGCTTATGCGTTGAGCTTCGCGGCCTTTTCGATCGCCAGCCCCATCAGCGCCATATTGCCGGAGGACCAGTGAACTACCAGTTCAGATTTTATTATTGTCCAACTGCCATCAATTTTTTTGTAGTGATTATTGTATTCGCCCACTACGGTGGCAACATCCTCAGGCCCCACCAGGGGCATTTCAGGATTGGCAAACATCACATGGTCCGCTATTAGATAAGCCCTACAGCTCACCGACGAATCGTCGATGGTAACGCGATGATTAGTGATCGTATGGCGGGTAATATCAAAACCGTTGATCACCCCCTGTAAGTTTTTCATCCAGTCATCGGCCCTTCGCGGCACTTCAGGCGCGCCAGTAGGGGCGCTGATATCGCCGTAATCAATATAAATTTCGTCCGCGAAGCAGGATCGAACCATAGCCCAGTTTTTACTGTCCAGCCCTTCAGCGTAGCGCGAGTAAGACTCTGCCAGTTCATTTTTTATAGTGTTTGCATCCATTGTATCGGTCATTTTTTATCCATTTCTACTGTGTTTTGTTTGTTTGTCCTAAACCCGTTGCCGTACCAGATATCAGCGTACCCTTGCCCTCAAATATCCTGGGTCACTTGTCCCGCCATTTTTCATAGTTATTGACCTCAGCAATGCTGTGACCCCGATTGTATTGCTGCTGCACCGCTTTCATAGCCGCTCTGGCCTCATCCGATTTCACCACCGCCTGAAAAGTCGTCTGTTCATTTTCCAAAGCCTGGTCCAGGGGTACGTTGTCGTTCACGGCGAGGATATTTTTCAAACCCCTCAACGCCTCCGGCGACTTTGCAACCAGGTCCGTCGCCATTTCCAGTGCCGCAGCCAGTGCCTCCGACTTCCCTACCACTCGGTTGATAGCGCCGGTTTCATGCAATCTACTGGCAGACATCGCCATGCCGGTGAGCACCATCTCAGCGGCAATACTGCGCCCGGCGAGGCGCGCCAATCGACAGCTGCCGCCAATCCCTGTGGTTAAACCAATATTAACTTCCAACTGGGAAAACCGCGCCTGGATTTCTGCAACCCTCAAATCACAAGCCCACCCCAACTCTGCGCCGCCACCGGCACAATCACCAGAGATCGCCGCGATGCTAACCACGTTCTCGTTTGTCAACGCTTCAAGGCTGGTAAACCATCCCGCACCGCTCCCTGTTTGTTTTTTCCGGTCAACACCATCTGACAAATCCTGTAACCAGGCGTGCTCCATCCAATGACCTTCCAGGGCGGATGCAAGTATGAGGACCCTGGCACCGCGCTGCGTACACTCTGTCAGCGTTTCTCCCAACTCATCTATCGCAGCCCAACAAATTTGATTCTGCCGGGCCTCGTCGCAAAAGCTAACAACCGCTATGGCTGGGGTGTGCCACACTACGGCAATATTATGAGTCAAACTCGCCTCCGCTATTCCTGGTCCGCCATGGACAGGCGCTCCGAACATGGCACAAAAACCCCTCGCACAACTTGCAATGAGCCCAAGACATGGTAAATTAAAAAAAAGTCAGTACATCCTGTTTTATATAAAAAGAGTACCGTTGGATAACACCATGGTCAATAGAAGAAGTGGGGAATCGGGAACAAATAAGGCGGCTTTACTGCCCTCGCCGGTCGTTCTACTGAGCAAAATGAGGGTCCCACGGGTGCCCGATTCATTGGTTCCAAGGCAGCGACTCCAGAATCCCTTGCTGAAATCCTCCCCGCCGCGGCTAATAGTCATGGAAGCGGCTCCAGGATATGGCAAGACCTGCACTACTATGGCCTGGCTTAGAGAGACCAACACCCCCGCTTGCTGGTTAACCCTGGAGGCCAAAGACGACAATGAGTTCCTGTTTTGGGAATATCTGATGTCTGCGTGTATTCAACTACTACCTGGCATGAACCGAATCACCCTGACCGGGCAAAGCTACGACACCTTTATCAATCAACTGTTAAACGAGCTGACGATAGCCTGCGATCAGGGGCCCGTGCCACTGCCTACTCTTGTCATAGACAATTTCCATCACATCACCAGAACAGAGTTGCGCCACAGTTTTGACTATTTCCTCGGCCATTTGCCGGCCAATTTAACACTGTTTTTACTCAGCCGAAGGCCGGTGCCAATATCCCATCGCACCCGTCTCTTAGCCAGTGGTGAGCTGGCGCAAATCGATACCAATGCCCTGCGCCTTTGCGCAGATGAGACCAGGCTTTTTATCCAATCATTCCAGGGCACCGAGGAATGTGACACCCAGTTGTCATCAGTAGAAGATTGGCCGATGGGGCTTAAGTTGTCCTGCGTCGGGCGCAGTTCAAATCAACCGCAACAGCACTCTCTGGTTCAAAACTATCTGGTGGAAGAAACCTTTGCTGAGCTACCAGCGCAAGTAAAAACGCTTATCGGCAAAACCATCGGTTTTACGCGTCTATCTGCGGCGCTTATCGGCAACCTTGACGGCGTTCGGGACGGACTGAGTGGGATGGCGATGTTAAAATCCAGCGGCATCAACTTTGAACTGCTCGAACAGGGCAGTTATTTTAAATACCCCGCCCATGTTCGCGACGCCATAATGGCACACCTGGCCGCAACCAACCCGGCCCAACATGTCGAAAATTGCAAGATTGCGGCTGAGCGCCTGGAAGAACAGGGCTGTGTTATCGATGCCATTGAACTACTTGCCTCTATTGAACAGTGGCACGAGGCCACAAGTATAATTGTTAGAAATGCGGGCCAGAAAATTCAATCGGGCGATTACGACACCATTTTAAAATGGCTGGAATTACTGCCAGAGCGCTGGATAAATCGCTGCCCACGAACTTTATATCTGTTGGTATTAAGCAGCTCCAAGAGCGCTACCGCAGATCCAAAAGAGCTGGTGGCGAGACTGAATCACGCAGAAAACCTACTCAAGGGCGCTGTCAAAGCGCACAGCAGCGAAACGGTAAAAGTTCTACAACAGCTGTCCTTTGACAACGAAGAGCAGGCCAGGTCTTTACTCAAACGTGTATGTGAACTACGCAAGACTCTGCTCGAAAAACAGTATCTGACCGACTTAATCGACCCCTTAAGCGCGCGCGAGATAGAAATTCTGGGCCTGATCAGCGACGGCTTACGCAACAAGGACATCGCCGAACATCGGTCCATCGCCCTGTCTACGGTCAAGGCCCACATATACAATATATTCTCCAAGCTGCAGTCTCGCAGCAGAACTGAAGCAGTCTCGCGAGGCAGAGAGCTGGGTATTTTGTAGTAGCCAATTCAAGTGCTACCCCGGCGCTTCGTGCGCCGCCCAAGTCACATTATTGATCCATATCATCTTTTGGCAGATTAAAAACAGTCAGTATTGTTTTTTATTTCCCGCTAACTGATATTAGCTCCTTCGAATATCTATTCCTGGAGCCAACAAGCCATGTCCACTCAAGCCAAAGCCAATACCAGCGAAGAAGTGCTGGCTCGCTCGCCCGGCCAGTCCTATCAGCAACTGCTGGACAAAGAGACCAACCCTGTCCCCGACAGCCTAAGGGACAACACAAATCCCTACTTAGGCTCTGAAAACCTCTCGGTGGATCGCTATCTGTCCAGGGAATTTCACGAATTGGAAGTTGAACATGTCTGGCAGCGAACCTGGCAGGCGGTGTGCCGCGAAACTGAGGTTGCAGCGCCGGGTGACACCCATGTGTATGACATCACACGCTTCTCCATCATTGTTACCCGCACAGAGTCAGGCGCGCTAAAAGCCTACAAAAATGCCTGCCTGCACCGTGGGCGCCAACTGGTCGATGAAAACGGCAACTACAAAAATCTTCGCTGCCCCTATCACGCATTCACCTGGTCGCTGGAAGGCGATTTTAAAGGCGCTCCCTGCAAATGGGACTTCCCGCACATCAAGGGTGATGAATTCGGTTTACCCGAGGTTCAGGTAGACACCTGGGGCGGCTGGGTATTTATCAACATGGATCTCGAAGCCCCTGCCCTGCATGACTATCTGGGTGTCTTACCTAGCCATTTTGAACGTTGGAAGCCGGAAAACGGC